>JAYVSP010000870.1:0-6871 GCA_043775215.1 Planctomyces sp.
CGTGGTGAACAACAAGTTGAAGGGGCTTCAACTGGCAATCATCAAAGCGGACCTGCAATCACAGGATGTCGCCAGCGCTTCACGTCTCGCCCAAATTCATGGGACTAGCAAGAATTGCATTATTGTCTCGCGGCACAAAGCTCGCGAGAACATCAAGAAGTTTATGACTGAAATTGAAAGCAACCGCCGCAGCCAAGGAGGCCGAAAATGAACTCCGATGCTGATAGGCTTTGGAAGGAACTTGCTGCAAAGTTTCGTCACCGCAATGGGCTGACGCCGATGACACCGGACGAAGCTGACGCGGCTTACGATAATTCACCGGCAATTCCACTTTCGACGGATCAGATTAGGTCGATAGTCGAATCTGCGACTTCGGACGAGCCGCTGACGTGGGAACCGCCTACCGTTGATTGGCAAGGGAATGCTGAGGCTGATGAGGTCGAAGACGAACTGCTTGCCCTTTATCGCGAGCAAGGCGAGGCTGACCCCGAATCGGACGAAGCGGAAAACGAATTGCGACGAAAGATGCTGAGCGATGACTCCGAAAACAAAGATGGAGTGGATGGAGACGAAACACATCCAGGCCGAGGCCGGTAAGCAGGCTGATGCTCTTGTTGCCCGCCTCGGCATTACTGCTCCCATCGACCCGCTATTCGTCGCCAAGACGGAGTACCCCTTGCTCCGGGCCGGAGGCAGCGACCTTGGGAATCGATATGACGGAAAGCTCGAATACCACCGATCAAAGAACACCTTTTTGCTTTTTTACAACACGAAATACGACCACGGGATTCCCGCAGGAAAGCACCATCCGCGAACGCGCTTTTCGATTTCACACGAATTGGGTCACTTTTTCCTCGACCATCACCATCGCAGTCTTCGGCATGGTGGAAAGTCTCACCGATCGTTCAGCGAGTTCCTCAGTCTTCAGAAGATCGAACGAGAGGCGGATGCTTTCGCGGCACACTTGCTGCTTCCAACATCGCTTGCAAGACCGGTCGTGAATCGGGAGGCATTGTCGCTCGACAAGCTTGGTGAAATCGCTCGACAGTTCGAGACCTCTCTCGTCAGCACTGCGATCCGCAGTGTTCAACTTTCAGATTTTCCGTGTGCCGTGGCCGGTATCAGGGACGGTTCGATTGCCTGGATGCTTCCGTCCGATTCACTGATTGCAGCAGGAATTTATCCACGAAGCGGAACATTGCCGCATGAGTCCGCCGATTCTTGGAACAGATTTGCCGCAGGCAACTACGAACCGACAGACGCTAATGGAGAAGTCGGCAACTGGTTTCAAACATTTGATCGAGAAGAACTCGACGACATTTACGTTCGCGAGGAATATCAACCAGTCGCGTCGATGGAGACTCTCTTGGTCCTACTGACGCTGGACGAAAATGATCTCGCTACCGACGAAGACGACGAAGTTGATGAAGACGATGAGTAGCGTTATTCGCTGGAACGCCAATCGTTGACGGATCACTGCGAGTCACTGTCAGTTTCGGAGCCGGTTATAGAAGGATGATGACCCGTGAAAGTGACGATCCCGCCACTCTTTCACATTGAGGCGAAAGAGAACGGTAACACGATCCAGCAATTGGCGGTCCCATCTTGGAGTGGCGAAGCGTCCGTTGAGCCATTCCAGAAGAGCCGGATTCGAGGAGTTGTTGTAACTCCCGAAGACGGGCGGCCAGAGTTGTTGGTCATCAAGAACGCTGCTCAACCAAGTTCCGATTTCTCACAGGCTATCCGGCTGCGTGAACCGAATTCCGATTTGGCTTCCGCACCAGCGTTGGATCTTTCACACGGGAAATGGATCAAACATCCCGACATTCAAACACGCCCCAGCGATCAAGCTGCCTACGAGCGGATTGCTGCTGACGTTCGAGAATCATGGGCCGGGGCATTCTCCCACAGGCGAGAAGACGTAGAACGCGGCATCGAAGGGCTGCGCCCACCACAGATCGGAGCAATTTATGGCGTTCAGTCACATTGGACTGTCAACTCCGATCCAGCCACCGTCGTGCTGCCCACCGGAGTCGGTAAAACTGAAACCATGATTTCGCTGCTCGTGGCGGAGCAATGCGAGCGCCTGATGGTGGTTGTTCCAACCGATGTGCTGCGAACACAACTCGCGGACAAGTTCATCACTCTCGGACTTCTTAGGACTTCCCGGTTTCAAGTCGTCTCCGAAACAGCCAAATTTCCTGTCGTCGGCGCGCTCAATCACCGCTTCACCGATGCTTCTCAGGTGGATTCATTCTTCCGCAAATGCAACGTGATTGTGACTACGATGGCGCTGGCGAGCCAATGTTCGCCAGACGTAATGGCGCGGATGGCCGAACTCTGTCCCTGTCTCTTCATTGACGAAGCACACCATGTCGCGGCCCCCAAGTGGAAGGGGTTCAAGGAAGCGTTCAAGGCATCCCGGATCGTCCAATTCACAGCTACTCCGTTCCGTAACGACGATCGTCCCATTGAAGGGAAACGGGCTTTTACTTTTTCGTTGCGGCACGCGCAGGAGCAAAACTATTTCAAGCCAATTCGATTCAAGCCGGTCATTGAATTTGACCCGGATCAAAAGGACTCTGCGATAGCTGAGGCCGCTGTCAAACAATTACGCGCCGAAGCTCATCTAGGTCATATCCTCATGGCACGAGTTGCAAATGTGGCACGGGCCAGGGAGGTGTTTGAGTGCTATCGCCAATTTCACGAATTCAACCCGGTGCAGATTCACACGGGCATTGCATCCAAGGCGGAGCGAGATGAAATCCGCAAAAAACTGATTTCAGGAGAGTCTCGGATCGTCGTCTGTGTGGACATGCTCGGCGAAGGATTCGACCTTCCAGAACTTAAGATTGCCGCATTCCATGACATCCGGAAGACTCTCTCTGTCACCCTTCAACTTGCCGGGCGGTTCACAAGGGCAAAGCCGCATTTGGGCAATGCGACGTTCATCGCGAATGTTGCGGACGTTGAAGTAAAGGATGAACTCAAGCGGCTGTACCAGCACGACTCTGATTGGAACCTTCTGTTGCCGGTGCTGAGTGAGGGAGCGACCGATAGCGAATTCAATCTTGGCGAGTTTCTCAGCGGCTTCGAGGCACTTCCAGATGAGTTGACTCTGCGAAATGTGCGCCCGGCAATGAGCACCGTCGTCTATCGAACAAAATGCGGAATGTGGATGCCGGAGAATTTTGCTGACGGCATTCCTGGATTCGGAAAACTCGACAGGGTGTATCACACCATCAATCCGCAGGAACGCACGCTGGTCATTGTGACGACGCGCCGAATTCCCGTCGAATGGGCGCAGATCGACGAGATCCACACTTGGGACTGGCAGCTTTATGTGCTGCATTGGGATCAGAGTCACAACCTTCTTTTCATTCACAACTCCAACAATTCAGGATATTTCAAGCGCCTAGCCGAAACAGTCGCAGGTCACGATGTCGAACAGATTCATGGTCCAAAGGTGTTTCGATGCGTAGCAAGAGTCAACCGATTCAAGTTTCAGAATGTCGGACTGCGCGAGCAACTTGGAAGATTGGTCAGCTACACAATGCGCTCAGGAAGCGATGTTGAACACGGAATGTCAGAAACTCAGAAGCGAAAGGCGATCAAATCGAATCTATTCGGCCAAGGATTTGAGAATGGCCATAGAACGACTATCGGCTGCTCCTACAAGGGGCGAATCTGGTCGTTCAGAACTACGAATCTGCTTGAACTGACAAAGTGGTGCCGAGAGACCGGGGAGAAACTCGTTGATGAAACACTCGATCCGGATGAAGTTCTCAAGGGAACGCTTGCAACTAAACTGATTGGAGAAAGGCCAAGAAAGACTCCGCTTGCGGTGGATTGGCCGGACTTTTTCTATAAGGAACCTGAGAGGGCATTCGTGTTCGTCATCGACGGACGCGACGTTCACCCGCATAACGCGAGCATCTCATTGGTGAATCCTACCGAGGATGGGCCGTTGGCTTTTGTGGTCGAATCAGAAGCTACACGCGCGGCCTTTGAGATCAAGCTCTTCACTCGCGACGATGCCGTGGACTACGAAGTCCAAAGCACTGATAACGTCAGCGCGAAAATCAGATGCCACAGCAAAGAATCTGAGCTACGAGAATTCTTTGACGAACATCCTCCGACGTTTTGGTTTGCTGATGGTTCGTCGCTACTAGGGACTGAATACGCTGAACTGCCGCGGCAGCCGGAACCGTTTCCTCGCGACCAAATCAAGGCATGGGATTGGGCTGGAACAAACATTCGTGTCGAATCCCAAGGAATCGACCGTATCACAGAATCAATCCAATTTCGCGTGATTCAAGAAATCAAGAACCGTGGCGCGATCGTCGTTTTTGACGATGACGACAGCGGTGAATCCGCAGATGTTGTCGGAGTGTTTGAGCACGATGACCGTATCGAAGTCGAATTCTGGCATTGCAAGTTTGCAAATGAAGACCGTCCTGGGCATCGGATCAAAGAGCTTTACGAAGTCTGCGGGCAGGCACAAAAGAGTGTCCATTGGTTGGAAAAACCGCGTGATCTGTTTACGCACCTAATGCGACGCGAGCCGAGACGTTTCAGTGGGAGGGAACTCGCTATGAATCGGGATCGGAGAAGGATCTTTTGAGATTGCGAGAGAAAGCGGACACCCAACGTGTGTTGTTGAAGGTGTTCGTGGTCCAGCCTGGAGTCTCGAAAGCTCAAGCCTCACGTGACCAACTTGAATTGCTCGCAGTCACCGAGAACTACCTCAAGGAAACTTTTCAAATTCCCTTTGATGTTGTCACGAGTCAGTAATTCTAAAATCTCTTGCGCACTGATGATTCTTCTGGCATCGTCGTCGTTGAATCAGGTACTTCGCTTGATTACCTCTCGTTCTGAGAGTCCAGCGTTCTTTCACGCCAAGGAGATCCGCGAGTGGCACTCCCGACACTCGGCAATGTTCAAATTAAGCCCAACGCAATTTGACTGGTCCGCGTAGCCGATACCCAACGAATCAAGTAGCATGGGTTAGTACGGCCAAATTGAGATGTCTGAACGGATTGACGGCGAGAGATGACCCGAAACCTCCCCGACTTCGCGAATCCGCCGCTGGCTGAGGTGGCTCTTTCAGTCCAGTTCGAGCCGCTGGAGAAGCTGCGCACGCCCCAGATTGGGTTGCTGTGGAACGAGTTTCGGCAACGCTTTCCGGCGACCGAGGAACATGCGCCGCTCGATTCCGAGTTTGAGCGTTTCGGCATTCCACGAACGTCGGCTCCGATCGTGCGAATGCAAATGCTCGAAACGCTGCCGGTTCCGCGCGTCTGGTTTCTCAATGAGGCCGGCACCGAACTCATTCAGGTGCAGCAAGACCGCTTCATCCACAATTGGAGAAAAGTCGGCGAGGGCGACGCCTACCCGCGCTACGAACGACTCCGCCAAACTTTTCAGTCCGAGTTGGAAGCATTTCAGGCGATTGTCGCACGTGAGCAATGCGGCGAAATCGTGCCCAATCAATGTGAAGTCACTTACGTCAATCACATCGTTGCCGGCGAAGGTTGGACGAATCACGGTCAACTCAGTCAGGTTCTGACCATGTTTCAGACAAACTACAGCGATGATCGGTTGGGTGAGCCCGAAGACGCACGATTGTCAATACGCTTCATCCTTCGCGACGACGACCAAAAGCCAATTGGTCGGCTACATGCCGCCGTTCAGCCAGTCTTTCGGCGAGAGGACAATCAACCAATGTTCGTGGTGACGCTAACGGCCCGTTTCCGACCTGCCGGAGAAAGAATTGAGGACGTGCTGTGTTGTCTTGATCGCGGACGAGAAGTCATCGTCCGGGCGTTTGCCTCGATGACAACACCACAAATGCACCAAGTTTGGGGACGCAAGGATGCCTGACTTACTTGAACGACGACCGCTTCGTGAGCGAATCACCGACGACGTTTGGGAACCACGAAACACGAGCACGGTTTCCGCGCCACCTTTGTCGTTGGTTGGCTACCGCAATTCGCCGCGTCGATGCGTTTTGCCATTCCTCGACGCCAAGATGGAACTGATCTGCGAATGTCCGATGCCCGCATGGCTTCCCTCAGTCGTCGCGAAGCTCGACGAGTTGACGAGCTTGCCGACGAATTGGAATTCCTATCGTGCTGCTCCGGTGAAGCGGCCTTGTCTGCTCGCCGCCGTTGAATTGCTGGTCGCCACGATGCGCGACAACTCACCAACGCCGGTGGTCGTGCCCACCAATCGCGGCACAGTCCTCTTGGAATGGCACAAGCGCGGCATCGACTTGGAGATTGACGTTCTCGGCCCGGATCGCTTCCACGTTGTCGCCGAAGACCCATCGCGCGGAATCGAATGGGAGTCCGATGTTGGTGCCGATCTCACTGAGATTGTGCGATTCATCGAACGACTTTCGTGAGACCGTCCCCGGTGCAGCAACGAGGCAGCAATGGAGCGGACCGCCTACACGGATGACCTGACGATTGCCGGTGACGCTTGGCTCTGGCGGCGCATTCCGTCGAGGCACTTCTTTTTCGATGAGAATCTTGGAAGAAACCGGCCGTCGAAGGCCGCATTCGAAGATGACGAAGACGGCCATCCCATGTCCGTTGTCTTGGCTGACCTCGTGACCGAATCAGGTCGTGGACCGGCCGACGTGCTGAAAGGCCATGAAGGATTCGCACTCGCGCAAATCACTGCCGAGCTTGCGCGGTCGAAGCAACAAGGCGTACAGCGTGATCCGCTTCCTGACGAGCCAGCTCACGCACTGGTATTTGGCGACAAGACGGATTCGGTCAGGAAGGCGTTTGCGAAAACGTGCGAATGGGTCATCCCGCCACCTGACGACGTTCTGGCCATACCGTTGTGATTAGGTTTGACGTGT
>JAYVSP010000871.1:0-3966 GCA_043775215.1 Planctomyces sp.
GGTTTTGAGCAATCAAATCTGCCGATTCACTGGCTGGTTTTGAGCGCCGACTGACATGATGCCCAGCCGGTTGCAGATCGGGGCGACGTTTGGGAAGACGTAGAACGTCGCGGTCGGGTCGAGCGTTTTGAAGCCGGGGATTTGGTTGAGGCCGTTGGTCAGCAGCACGACCTTCTCGCGGAACTTGGCCATGACGGCGTCACGCTCGGCGGAGTCTCGTTCGAGGGCGGCCTTGCCGGCGAGTTGCACGAGCGGCGGCGTGCAGCTCAGCGTGGTGTTGATCATCTTGCTGATCGAGTCGACGATCTCGGCCGACGAGACCGCGAAGCCCAGCCGCCAGCCGCTCATGCCGGGTCGCGTGCGAATGAAATTGAATCGCACTACCTCGCGGGGAAAGACGATCGAACTTCTGTCCGCTCGCGTCGCGGGCCGAAAAACTTTTGCTGAACGTGTACGCGGCCACGCACTGCTCCATCATGCCGGGCTGAGCCAGCAGCGAGTGATGCTGGCCCTTCCAAACCATGTGGCAATACGGCTCGTCGCTGAGCACCGCGATGTTCTGGCCGCGGATCAGGTCGGCGATCTCGCGCAGGTCTTGTTCGGTCTGCACGCCGCCGGTCGATCAAGTGGTGCGATACACGCTCTGCACGGAATCTCGCATAACGACCGTCAGGCCCGGCCAATCGTGTTCAGGGAACTGCCGCAACGCGGACATGACGCGGGCGTGGATTCGCTGCTCGTTGGGCTGATGCAGACGGACGATGAGAAGCCCAGCATGCGCTTCGTCGCGATGCGCGGCGAAGCCTTTGTCCGTGGTGACGAGCATTCGTTGCTCGCTTTGAGCGAGAGTCCACAAGTCATCGTCGGACATGCCTTGATGCGGCGTGCCACGAATATCGAAAACGTCGTGGCCCATCGCCTGCAATTCCAGAGCGGTGATGTTTGGGATGTTCTCGTCCACGAAAAGCTTCATGGCGTGACCGCCAGATTATCGAGCGGCGTGACCTGCTCTTCGGCCAGCGAGGCGGCGTATTCGAGGCAGGCGAAAATGTCCTCGCGCGTGATCGTCGGATACGCTCGCAACAAGTCATCGGTGGTGTCGCCGTTAGCGAACATCCGCACGACCTGATGCACTGGAATCCGAGTCCCCGCGATGCACGCCTGCCCGTGGCAGACGTTCGGATGAATCGAAATGCGTTCGCTCATGGCGTCTTCCCTTCGGACATGGTTCGGATTCACGGTCGCGATTATTTCCGATGACTCACTCTCCGGCCAATGGTATCGACACATGTCCGAAAGGGCGGAGCAAAGTCGCCGTCATCGCTCCGCGTGACGAGCCTTCGGCGTTTGGGTCGCGAATGGTTTTGAAGCCTTCGATGCCGTTTCCCAAAAGGCTCATCACGCGGAGCGATGATGGCCACATTGGCGAGCGGGGCGGCGTCAGCCCCCCGGTGAAATAATGGCCGTGCGCTCCACGAACCGGAGGGCTAACGCCCTCCGCTCGCCTGCGCAAATTTGAGTCTGAGGATCAATGCAACGGTGAGTGGCGAGATCGCTCGACGAGGGCCAAGCCCCGGCAGGGGCGAAAGAGGTCGGTCCTCGCCGCTCCGCCGTTCGCGAACATCCGCTCGACCGGAGGCACCGGGAGCCGAGGCCACGCGAGGCAAGTAATTGTCATAGCGGTCGGACGGTCTTCAGAAACACGTTCCCTTTCGCTGTTCCCATTCCATTGCGTTTGTCACGTTCCCAATCCGCAGTAACAAGCAGAATTTGATTCCGTGCTCGGCTGCCTTTCGCAACGCATCCTCAATCGCGACCAGTTCTCGAATCAGTTGTCCGTTTGATGAAACTGTGCGGTCGTCGTTTTCACGAAAGAACTGAAGCAGGCCGACGACTGTTACGAGTCCTATTTCCGCGGAATGCCAAGTGAGCTTCTCGCCGAAGTATTCGTCATCGAAACCGAATGCCGAAAGTGGGGTGAGTCCCAAACGCAATGAAAACTCATCCAACTCTTGGCAGTGTTTTGCAACTTCACTGCCAGATCCGAAGGTGTGAATGTCGCCAACTCGTCGTTCAAAATATGGGACGATCGTTGTGCTCCGCGCGACACAAAGTCCCTCCCACAGCCAGAACCCAAAAAGGCTACTGAGAACGAGCAAACCTACCAACCGAGTCACTGCCAATGCTCGTGGTGCTTCCAAAAAGCCATAACTGGCGCAAGTCAAACCAACGAGCGACGCGACTAGAAACGGAGCGAGGCACCCAATCGCACCGACAATTGCTCTTCGTCGCCCACGGCGGAAACGAACTGGGTATCCTTCGCAATAGTCGAATGCCGGTGCAGGTTGTTCGGAAGTTGTCATGAATTAACACCACGATTTCAGACGTCGTGTTGTAGGCTGCGGTCTCAACGTGACTCGGTCGGTGCGAGACAGCGCGACGGGGATGAAGTCCACGGCTTGTTGCAGGTGGTCGTTGGGTTCGGCGCAACTGAAGCGGAGGAAGCCGGCACCGGCTTCGCCGAAGCATTCGCCGCCGAGGTCAGCGGCGGCGATCATGGTCGCGCTCCGAGTACGGCAAGTGGTTGGCGTTTGATTTCCGTTCGATGCTTCTTTCCGTTTGGCTTGTGCGCCGCAGTCCGCGCAACGGGGCCGCGCGAATCGAGTGCGACCAGCAGTTCGCGGAGTTCGTCATAAAGTTCGCCGGGAGGATTTCCCCACAAAGCCGCAGCGATCAGCCGTTCGGCTTCTCGGTATTCTTGGCAATCAAGGGCCAGCGAGGCTGCGCTGCGCAGAAGGACGGAACGGGTTGGTTCGGCCTCGAAGTCGTTGACGAAGAGGACCGCTGCGGCGCGTTCTCGCTCGAAGGCTTGACGGAAAAGTCGGGTCGCTTCGCTTCTCGCCTTTCGTCGCTGAGCCGCGACGGCTTGGTCGGCGAGGTCCATTGCTTCGCGGTGGAGCTTGATCGCTTTTTTCATTTCAGGGTTCTCGCTTCAGTCCAACCAACTTTCGACGCGCAGGCCAGGCACTTTGCCAAAATCGCGAAGATTGGCGGACAACAACAACGCACCGTTGGCCTTGGCAATCGCGGCGATTCGCAGGTCTTGTGTGCCGATGGTGAGTCGGCGGATTCGATCAAATTCCGCAGCCGCGACATCGTCGAAACGAACGACTTCCCAGCGGCGGAAGAATTCGACAATGCTCGCTAACCGATCGTACAGCGGAATCAAATCGCGAGACTTGCGGCAGCGATGAATCTCGGACAGCCAGCCGCGCAGTTGTTCCTCCAGGGTGACGACCGTGGTCGCCACGCGAGGGTCGCCGCAGGTCAACAATCGGCTGGTCAGTTCCGCGCAGCGCGGATGTTCGTTGTACCGCAGCACGCTGAAGTGATCCGTGTCGAGCAAAATCATGATTTCACTCGGCGTCGAGTCACACGTTGACGAGCCTTGCGACGGTCAGCCTCGCGGAACTGCCGAGCGGATTCGTCAATCCGCTTCATCGTCTCGTCGCCGGAGAACATCCCGATCGTGCTCCGCCAATCAATGGCAGCTTCGGGACTCTGAACCTGCTTCGCCAATTCGGCGACTTGCTGCTCCAGCGATTTCAGACGAGTTTCGACCGTTGGCTTGGACATGGCTTTTCTCCGGAACGATTCGAGGCAGTGCGATTATTTCAGATCATCTGCCAGGCGGCCAATGGTGAAATAGTCGCTCAGCCCGAAGTCTCACGACTTCGGCTACAAGAATGAACTCACCCTTCCACTGCATACGGCGTTGTCAGCCTGAACTGCGGATGGGATTCGAGGTACGCGGCGATGCGGTCGGTGCGTGAGAGTGCGGTGGGGATGAAGTCCACCGCTTTTTGGAGGCGGTCGTTGGGTTCGGCGCAACTGAAGCGGAGGAAGCCGGCACCGGCTTCGCCGAAGCATTCGCCGCCGAGGCAGGCGACGCCGAAGTGGTCGTCG
>JAYVSP010000872.1:0-1854 GCA_043775215.1 Planctomyces sp.
CGCTAGCGTCCGGTTCGGAATGTCGATTGACTCATGAACCGGACGCTAGCGCGTTCCGGCTGATCGGAAAAACCTCATTCTTCCCCGCGGGAAGAATAGTAGCCGAAGCCTGCAATGCCCGTAGCCTCAAGGCAGCAAGCCGCCGACGCGGGGTCGGTGGGAGCAGGTTCGTCAGAGTGACGTCAGCCCGAACAACCGCCGCGCATTGTCTGTCGTGATCGCGGCCATCTCCTCGAATGACTTGCCGTGGACTTCGGCCAGACACTCGGCCGTGTGACGGACGAATGACGGCTCGTTCCGCTTGCCGCGAAAGGGCAACGGAGCCAAGTACGGTGAATCCGTCTCGACCAACAACCGATCGAGCGGCACTGTCTTGGCTAATTGCCGGAGTGGCTCGTTCTTCTTGAACGTCACCATGCCGGCGAACGAGATGTGCAACCCCACTTCCAAGGCCGCGACCAGAGTATCCGCGCTGCCACAAAATGAGTGCATGATTCCTTTGAGCGGTCTTGTCGCTGCCGTCTCCCGGAGAACGGCAACCACGTCGGGCTCGGCTTCGCGACAATGCACGATGAACGGCAATTCGAGGCGACGGGCCAATTCAATCTGCCGGCGAAAGTAGTCGAGCTGTATCTCGAACGGCGTGTGGTCCCAGTAGCGGTCCAAACCGGTCTCGCCGATCGCGACGACTTTCGGAGATGCCGCCAACTCTTCAATGATCTCCCAGTCGCCCGGTTTGGCTTGCGCCGCATAGTTCGGATGAATGCCGACGGATGCGAACACCTGCGGCACTCGGGCCGCAAGAGCAATGGTCGCGCGGCTGCTCTCCGCCGTTGTGGCGACCGCAACCATCGCGATCACCCCCGATGCGATCGCGCGGCCGATGACCTCGTCAGCGTCCTGACTGAACGCGTCCTCATCTAAGTGCGCGTGTGTATCGATGAGCGGCATGACCTCACTCCGTCGAACCCGTAGCAGGCGGCTTGTCTGTGTGCGATTCTCCGATGAAACCACAGGCGAGCCGCCTGTACTACGTTTTGCAAACGCAGCTACGATCGGCACGCCTGAAGAGCAGTTAGGTTCTCGTGCTCGTTACGGCTAGCGGCTTCGAGAATTTCACGCACTTCATCGCCGCTCGGCAACAACGTAACGCTGCGATCGAGCGACTCGACCAACTTCGCCTGCGTCGCCACCAACTGCTTGAGCAGGAACTGCAACGAGACGTAATGCAGGTCCGTGAAGTCGGCGGAGAAATGACCGTACTCGACCCGTGACTGCCGCGCGGCAAGGTATTCGGCGATCCGCTCGATCGATTCGCGTTGTCGCTCGACACACTGTCCCACGACCGCTTGCAGCTTGACGCCATCGGCACCGCTGGAAGACCACGGCCAACAGTCGCCGGCGTACTGCAAAAAGCAGCTCGTCAATTCGCGTAGCACGCGGTTCAAGATGTCGAGGTCAGTCGTGAGAGCCATGAACGTGATTTCAAATCTCAGATTTCAAAGTTCAAATCTTCAACTACCGCCGGATTTGGGCCAGGAGCACATCCGCAACGTTATTAAACGTGGCGGTGAAACGCTGTGGCAGAATGCCTAAACCCAAGACCGGCAGGCACAGCAACAACACAAACACGCCAACGGGGAACAGTTCATACCGGGCTGGACGAGCCCCTTCGGCGCGCGGCCTGATGTACATCGCCTTCAAAATTCGGATGTAGTAGAAGAGACTGAAGACCGTATTGATCGCGCCGGCACCCAACACGAACCACATCGACCAATGCACCGAGGTCGCCTTGAACACCGAGGCGAAAATCATCAGCTTGGCCCAGAAGCCTCCCATCGGCGGCAGACCGAC
>JAYVSP010000873.1:0-14315 GCA_043775215.1 Planctomyces sp.
CGCACGATAAAGTCCGGGGGCTGACGCCTCCCGGCTCGCCAATTCTTCTCACAAAAACAAGATTTCAAACGTTTGCAGAACAGGACCGTCCGAGGTCGCCGAACTCGTGAGAGTTCGGACCGAAGTCTCACGACATCGGCGACGACGTTCGCCCTCGCGGATGCTTCGGGTTACATTTGGCGACAAGTGCAAAAACCGATCTGAGGCGGCGTCATGGCCAAATCGCAATCGAATCTCCATTCACAAACCGGCCGCGAGTTTTCCAAACTTCGCGCGAAGTTGCTCGACCGCTGGAAACAGGGTGAGCGACTTCGCGTGGAGCGGTTGCTGGCGAGCTGCGAGTCATTCCCGGTTTTGACCGATGACGAGATGCTGGAGTTGATCTATCTGGAATTCGATCTCCGCTCGAAAGCTGGCGAATCGCCTGTCGCGGCGGATTTTCTGCGGCGGTTTCCTGAACTTCATGATCGGCTGGAACGTTTGTTTGCGGTCGCTGCCGCATTTCCCATCGAAGCTGTGGAATCTCCACCTCGTGCCCGCACTCCCTCGAAGCGGGCGGAAGCCAGCGAGTCCGTCGAACGGAGCAACGAATCCACGCCCCCGCCCGACGCGGCTCAGACTCGGACTCCTGCACCTCCTGAGAAGACCTCGCAAACGGGAAAGCGAATCCCCAAAGGAATCGGCCGATATCAGATACTCGGCGAATTGGGAGTCGGTGGATTCGGAGTGGTCTACAAAGCTCACGATCCGCAGATGGACCGCGAGGTCGCCATCAAATTACTGCGCGATGACCGTGCCGGTTCCGACAAGATCCGCTCGCGGTTCATGCGTGAAGCGCGTGTGGTGGCCAGCATTTTTCATCCGCACATTTGCCCGATCTTCTCGATTCACAAGACCGAGGCCAATGATGCCGTCGTGCTCGTGTTTCCGTTTCTCGAGGGAGAAACCTTGGCGACGGCCTTGAAGAGCCGGCGTTTCGAGCCAGCGGAAGCCACAAAACTG
This sequence comes from Planctomyces sp., assembly GCA_043775215.1. GTDB lineage: Bacteria > Planctomycetota > Planctomycetia > Planctomycetales > Planctomycetaceae > SXKJ01. The sequence goes on from JAYVSP010000873.1 coordinate 1,003, forward strand.
ATCTACACGCTGGCGCTCGCACTCGATCATGCGCATCAGAAGGGAATCGTGCATCGCGATTTGAAGCCAGCCAACATCATGATCGATGCGGTGGGCGAACCGGTCATCATGGACTTCGGATTGGCCTGTCGCGCGGAAGCGGGAGACACGCGGTTAACCGCCCAGGGAGACTTGATGGGGACGCCCAACTATATGTCCCCGGAACAAGCACGGGGTGAGACAGACCTCATCGGCACCCCGTCGGACATCTACAGCTTGGGCGTGATCTTCTACGAGTTGCTGTGCGGGGAACGACCATACTCCGGGCCGTTGACGAGCCTGTTGTCAAAAATTCAAAGCGGCAAGTTCACCACTCCCACGCAGCATTGTCCGGACCTCGACCAACGCCTGAACGAAATCTGCCTGAAGGCGATGTCGTTGCGGCCGCAGAACCGGTTTCAGTCGATGTCCGATTTCGCGATGTCCTTGTCGGCACCACTGTCCGAAGTCTCGGAAGACTCACTGGCCGAGCCTGTGCCGAAACCGTCTGCCGAAAAACGGACGCCTGGCAAAACAACGACCGACGCGGCAAACGCTCGTCGAAAATCGAAGCCGGCAACTCGGCAAAACCTGTGGAAGCAAAACCTGTGGAAGAGGCTCTCTCGACGTGGCCTGTTGATGGGAAGTGCTTGGGCGCTGTCGATCACCGTCGTTGGAGCTGCGACGTGGTGGATCGCTCGATCGGGGTCGTCACCGACGAGCGGCGATTCCAGCGTTCAATCGCCGAGCGATGGAACGTCACCAACCAAGACAGTGGTGTTTCCGGAACCGATGCTCACGCGAGTCTGGCATCTCGATGGAACTCGCGAGGATCAGAACAACAATGGCCAGCTCGATCCCGGCGAAGACAAGAATGGCAACGGTCTGTTGGATCGTGGAAATGAACGGCTCATCGCTTTCGACAAAACGGGGCAGGTTTCGCTCATTCAGAACAACCGCGTGTATGGCGGGCCGCTCGCTGGTTCCGGAGTGCGGATCACAGCAGTCCCGCTGGAACACGACGCCGACGCAGGAACAATTCGTTTGAAATTTGAAGTCACTTCTGACAGCGAGGCGCAGCGCGAGGGGGCGCTCTCGACGGACACGCGATTCTTTCCGGCGGAATGGAACGTTCGATTCGCCAGTGAGGAGATGATCGAAGTCATCGAAACGGTTTTCGTTCCGACGGAGGTGCAGCGCGAGCGAAAAACCACCGTCATGATTCCAGTCGTTGAACAGCAAATCAATGGCAATCAAACTCCCCAAGTCATCCGACAGATTCCGGAAGAGCGCGTCGCGGTCGAAACCGTGCGGCTCCTGCAAAAGCATCAAAACTATCTGCAAGCACACCCGCTGTCCGCGAACTGCCGCTGTCAATGTCCAGGGCAATTCGACGTCGTTCAGCAGTTGGACGCGGTCGCTGGCAAGGAAGCGATTGTCGAATTGAACGCGCCGGGCGACCCAGCCTTGCGAGCGGTATCGCTGACCTCGTCGACGACTCGGCATGGGAAGGTCTCGTTCGTGGATCGCCCCCGAGTCGACGGCACCGACAAGAGTGGCATCGGTCTGAGTTATCTTCCCGCCGCTGACTTCACCGGCTGGGATGTGTTCCAGTTCCGATGTTCCGAATTGCCAGACCTCGATCCTCGGAAATGGGGACTCATCGCGGCTTGTTGTGATCGGGGCGGTCTCGTGGCCAACGACCTGTTTCGTGTGGTCAGTCCAGTGGCAGCAGCCAACCCGGATGGAACCTTCACGGCACCTCCCGCCGATGAATTCTCGCTGATGGCGATGAAGAGCAGACTCGGTATGCCGCCCATGGCATCCGGCCCGGTTGGCATTTGCCTGATTCCGATTGTCCTTTCCAATGACGACACCCGTTCGATTGATCCCGCGCCAGTGCCGGAACTCGTGATCACTGTGGAACCCAACCACGGAAAATTTGTGGGAGTCACCTTGCCCGTTCAGGCGGCCGCACCCATAGGCACACCAATTGAAGTGACGTCTGCGGAAACACGATGCAAAGCTCTACTGATTCTGAATCTGCAGTACCGCTCCGAGCCAGGGTATGCCGGTTCGGTGACCTGCCGCTACAAACTGAAACACGGCAAGCAGGAGTCGGCGGAAGCCACGCTTCGGCTCTGGGTGCTTGGCAACTCCTCTCGGCTGCCCGCTCCGAATGTTCCGAATTGCGCCGCACCCGCTCCTGGGGCCGTGGACGCGGCCCCAGCACCAGCACCAGCGCCTCCCAATGAGGAACCTGCTCCCGCTCCAAAAGCCTGAGGAAAATGAGGTCACGAATGGCGGTCTCAAAACGTCCCGTGGTGGCGTGCCGGTTGTGTGGAGCGGAATTGACAGCGGAATCCGTTGAAGATTGCTGTCCGAACTGCCGCGCTCCAGCGAATGATTCAGCCTCCTTGAGTCTGGCGAGCGGCGCACCTTCGACGTCGAACGTTCGAGCGGCGGGGACGGCTGCCGCTCGCGATGCGGATCGCCACGATTCGTCACCGGCGCGGCCGGAGGCGAAAGTCGAAGAGTCGATTGGGAAGTTCGGCAGATTTCGATTGCTGAACGTCGTCGGGGAAGGGGCATCGGGGATCGTCTATCGTGCCATCGATCCGACATTGCAGCGGCAGGTCGCGGTCAAAACGCCGCGCTTTGTTTCGAGCGATCCGAAACAAGCCGAACGCTTTTTGCGAGAAGCGCGCGCGGTCTCGCGATTGAGGCATCCCAACATTGCGATGGTCTTCGATTGTGGGCATGAGAAAAACACGTTCTACATCGCCAGCGAGTTCATCGAAGGAGAAAACTTCGAACAACGTCTGGCCAAGTCGCCACCCACATTTCGTCAGAGTGTCGAATGGGTCCGCGATGTCGCTCGCGGATTGGAGTACGCACACCAAAAAGGAATCGTGCATCGCGACGTCAAGCCGGCGAACCTGATGCTCAGCACAGACGATCGCGTCGTGATCACCGACTTCGGGATCGCTCGCCGCATGGAAGAGACTTCGACCATGACGGCCGATGGTTCCGTCCTGGGGACTCCCGCCTACATGTCCCCCGAACAAGCGCGCGGAGACAACAAAGCGGTCAACGCGCTCAGCGACCAATACAGCCTCGGCGTGGTGCTGTTTGAGTTGCTCACCGGCCGCCGACCATTTCTAGGAACGGCGCTGCAAGTGTTGTCGGACGTGGTCAACAAAACTCCGCCGCTGTTGACCACCTTGAAGCGGGACGTCCCCAAGGAACTGCAACAGATTTGCTTGCGAGCGATGTCCAAGTCCCCCGTCGAGCGATACGCGGCGACCGGCGATCTCGCGGACGATTTGGACCGTTGGCTCCGAGGCAAGCCGATCGAAAAAGGACGGGCAACGCGCCGTGCGCCACTTCATTCCGTTCGGTGGACGGCAGCAATCATCTCGGTTGCGATTCTGCTGATTTTGGCCGCGACGGTGTTCATCGTCTCGGATCGGGGAACGCTGGAAGTCACGACCCTGGATGACAACGTGCAATTGTCAGTGACTCAGAATGGCCGCGAAATCGCCGTGCTCGACCGGCAAACGGGATCGAAGATCACACTCCGATCGGGCGAGTACGAAGTCGCGCTGAAAGGCTCAGAGAACGAACTCACGTTGTCCAAGAGCGTCATCACGCTCAAACGCGGCCAGGCCACGATTGTCGAAGTGCGGCACAAGGAAAAGTCGCTGAAGTCCATCCCGGTCGATCCATTGCCTGTTGAGGTCGCTGCTCTGAGAGTTCCTCCTGTGCCGCCACCAGAGGAGCGAGCACCTTCCCCCGTCGCGGCGGCTGCCGCGCCTGCGCCGCAATTGAGCCCCCAGAGCGTTCCGGCTGGCGTCGTCTCGGAACGGACGGTGGCGGAATTAGTGCTCAAATTGGGTGGCTCGGTACATGTCGATGGGGAATTTTTCACCAATCGCGAGATTCCGGCCTCCGGAACACTCCCGGATTCTGTGACAGCGGTTCGCCACATTCACCTGTCGGGAAGCTCGCTCGCGAGCGATGCAAATCTTGAGTTACTCAAGGGCGCCAAACATCTCGAAGGACTTTGGCTGGAGAATCTGCCACGCCTCACGGGCAGTGGATTCAATCACCTTGAGAAAGCGACGACCTTGCGTGCCATCGCGCTCGGTGGCGACGTTGGGTTGAGCGGCGAAGCTTTTCGGCACTTTTCCAAGCTCACCAATCTCAACGCGTTGTTTCTGATTTCCACAGGATTCAACGATGAATCTTGTCGCCACATCGGTGATCTGGTGAACCTTGGCTTACTGGATGTCGGTAACACGCAAGTGACTGACGAAGGACTTAAACACATCGGTAAGCTCACGAAATTGGGTGACTTGAACCTCTCGAATACTCGCGTGACCGACGCGGGCTTAGTCCACCTGACGACGATGAAGCAGATCGGCATCCTGCGACTGAATTACAATGCTGTGACTGACGCCGGGATGTCCTCCATCGCCAAGCTGCGCTCACTACGCACGCTCAATCTCGGCGATACCGGCATCACCGACAACGGACTCGCTCACTTAATTTCGCTGAGTTATTTGATTTCTGTCGACCTGCGACGCACCAAGATCACCGATACCGGGCTGAAGCTGTTGCAGAAAACAAAATCTCTCCGCGAGATCCTTTTGGCAGACACCAAGACCTCAGAAGAAGGGCGAAAGGCTCTGAAGGCGGTGCTTCCAGATTGCCGCGTCGACAACATTGAAGTGCTTGCGGCACGACCCGCTACTTCCATCCAGGGTACGACGTCAACGATCGTGTCACCCTTGGGGAATCGGAGCGATGACTTCAAGCGAAACATCAGCGATAACTCCAACGTCAAAGATTCCAACAAGGTCAATGACTCTCCTAGTGTTCCGCTCACTGTCGCGGATGAATTGCGAGCCTTGAACGCCCGAAAAATCGGTCGAGGGTATCGAGCAAGCTGGTCTCCGAACGGGAAACGACTCGTCTACGGATTGCAGACTGGGGGGCTTGAGATTTACGACGTGGAAAAACAGGCTACATCGAGCTTGCTGACTCGGGGAAAAGATCCGGCCTGGTGCCCAACCGACGAGTCGATGATCGCCTTTGTCCGTGAAGAAAATGGCTCGGAAGAACTTTGGCTCACGGACTCGAGCGGCCAATCCCCCCGAAAGCTCTCGCAGGGCGGATTTCCCGGTTGGTCGACCGACCCCAAGACGCTGTATCTCGGCAAGACCCTTTATTTTCGCACAAATGACAATCGTGGGTCGTTCTTATCATCGGTGAATCCCAAAGCGTCGGTCGTTGAATTCGTTCGTGTGCTCGAAAAGCCAATACCCTCTTTTTATCCCTGCGTTTCTGGAGACGGCCGGTATGCGGGCTGCGTTGTTCCGGGCCGACTGGTGTTGATTGATATTGCAGACCCGCTCAAGCCCTGGGATCTCGTGCCAATTGGAAAGTGCAACGGTGGAGTCGTTGGCTGGTCTCCCGACAGCAAGTACGCGGCGTTCGGAAGCTATGGATTTGGCGATACGACTCTTGGCTTTTGGCTCATCGAGCGAGAATCGAAAAGGCTGGCTCAAATCCTGAACGGACCGGCGACCGCTCCCGTGTGGTCACCCGATGGAACGCAAATGGCCTTTGATATTCGATCTGTTGATTCAGCGTTGACCGGCGTGTGGATCATCAACGTCAAGGAACTGAATCGACTGACTCAAGACGCCGCACGCCCGAAACCGGTCTCCTTGCCTGCGGGGAACAAAGGGCTGGCACCAGCACGTGAAGAAGCGGCCCCGGCACAAAAGGGTTAAATTTCCGGATCATCGCCGATTCATGACGCGTCGCAAATTTGCCGTCTCCCTCGATACGTCGTCATACTCGCCATGGCATCCGACGAAAGTAATCGAACCCATGACTGCAGCGAAGATTCTCAGTCCCGTCTGTCGGGTGTGTGGGGTCGTCTTGCCGGCCGAACACCCGGAGGATTGCTGTCCGGATTGTCTCGCTCAATCGAGCTTCGTCGTCGACTCACCGCCCCCATCCAATCCTCGTGCCGCGACCACGGGCGACGGGGCGGTAGATCAATCGCATCCAGCGCCGCTTAAACCTGCCGCGACGGCAAAGCCAGAGGCGGCCCTGGGCAACCTCGGGCGCTTTCAGTTGCTGAGCGTCGTGGGAGAAGGGGCGTCGGGTGTTGTGTACCGCGCGCTCGATCCGATGTTGCAGCGACATGTCGCCGTCAAGACGCCGCGTTTCGCCTCGAACGATCCCAAGAAAGCCGAACGCTTTTTGCGAGAAGCTCGCGCGGTCGCTCGCTTGCGGCATCCCAACATCGCGATGGTCTTTGACTGCGGTCAAGACAAGCACATCCTCTATATCGCCAGCGAGTTCATCGACGGGGAGAACTTTGAACAACGCCTGGCAAAGTCGCCGCCCGCCCTGCGTCAGAGTGTCGAATGGGTCCGCGATGCCGCTCGCGGGCTGGAATACGCACATCAAAAGGGTGTCGTCCATCGTGACGTCAAGCCGGCGAACTTGATGCTCGGCATGGACGATCGCGTCGTCGTTACCGACTTCGGCATCGCTCGCAAAATGGAAGATGCTTCGACGTTGACCGCTGATGGTTCCGTGTTGGGGACTCCTGCGTACATGTCTCCCGAACAGGCGCGCGGAGACAACAAAGCGGTCAATGCGCTCAGCGATCAATACGGACTCGGTGTCGTGCTGTTTGAACTGTTGACCGGGCGGCGGCCGTTCGAGGGAACCGCATTGCAAGTTCTGTCGCACGTCGTCAACAAGACTCCGCCATTGCTGACCAGCATCAAACGGGACATCCCGCCGGACCTGCAAAAGATCTGTCTCCGCGCGATGGCCAAGTCTCCCAACCAGCGTTACGCCGCGACCGGTGACTTCGCCGATGACTTGGATCGCTGGCTCCGCGGCAAGCAACTGCGAACGCCCCTGCTAAAACAACGTTCATTCACCATTTGGTTGAAGCGCGTGGCGATCGCGACCGGCGTCGTGGTGGTGGGGGTGGCGGTGGCGGCATTTTTTCTGATTGATCGCGGCCAGCGCGACCGAACGTTGGCCGTGGACTCTCGCCACGAATCTGAATCACTGATACCGCCAGTGAAGGTGGGAGTTCCGCGACCACCAAAGCCAGAGCCACTCGAAGCTCTGCCAGCCCCGCCCGAAGTTCCGCCGGCTCAGCCTTCCGTGGAGAACAAGAAGCCGGAGCCGCCTGTGCCAGAAATCCAGCCCCTGGCACAAGCGCTGGCCGCATTTGATCTGATTTACCTCACGCCTCAAGGACAGGTGACGGTGTCGCGCGCTGATGCGAGTGAATCCATCGGTCTGTTCATGCCTCCGCCGCCGGGGGTGCGATCTCTTCAGCGTCGCGGTGAGACCGGTCCTCTGATCGGATTGTCAGGCAACCGCATCTTGAAGCTTGGCCTCGCTCCCCCCGATGAAACCATTCCGCTGCACACGTTCGCCGAGCCGGCTCACGTTCATGACATCGCGGTACATCCCCGCGAAGACCGGTTCGCCTGGTGTCGGCGAAAACCGGGGAGCATCGCGGAAATCATTCTCAGCAATCTGAACGACGCCAACGAGACCAGCCTGGGCTTCGGTTACGACCCACTCTGGAGTCATGACGGCACCAAGCTCATCTACACGTCGGAGAGTGCGACCGATCCGTGGGTCATCGCGATTCGGAAGGGGGACGACACGGTTCGCTTTCCAGTGCCGGTCCATCCGTTGATCCACGTCTATCCCGTTTTGTCACCCGACGGCCAATGGCTCGCCTTTTCCATGAAAGGCGAAGACGGCACGATGCAAATTGGTGTGATGACGATCGGTGGCAAAGAGATTCGGCAACTGACCCGCATCGGTGACGGCAACGGTTTTCCGGTCTTCTCTCCCGATGGGCGATTCATTGCGTTTCAGCGCGGGATCGCCGCTCCAGCAACGCTTATTGTTATCGAAGTGGAAACCGGCCAAGAAACGATCGTGGCCAACAACGCGCAGCCCACTCGTCCGATCTGGAGTCTCACGCCCCCTGCGAACAGTTCGCTGCGTCCGAGGCTCGTGAAGCGAACCGAAACCAGCGACGTTCCCCGTCCAGTACCCGAGCCACGCGAAATCCGTGAAGACACCGTCTTGGAACCCGGCGACATTGCTCAGCGGATGGTCATCAAGGCATCGAACATCACAATTGATGGCAAAGGAGCGTGGTTGTTGGGCGGTGACGGTTCGCCGAAGAGCCGCCAGAGGATTGCGATTTTGGCCGACGGTGTCTCCAACGTGACGCTGAAGAACATCAATGCGAAGGGCTGGGAGACGGGACTCAAAGTGAGCGATGGCGAAGGCTGGACGATCGAAAACTGTGACTTCTCGGACAACTTTCACGATCCTGATTTCGGCTGGGGCGAGAACGGACGGCGCGGCGGCATCGTGCTGGAACGAGTCAACAAATCGACGCTGCGAAAGAACAAAGCGAACCGCGTGTGGGATGGCTGCGTGCTGGTCAACTCGGATGACAACGTCCTTGAAGACAATGACTTCTCGCACGCATCGAACACCTGCTTGAAGCTGTGGACGTCGTCGCGGAATGTCGTGAAGAAAAACATTCTCAGCCACGGAATTCGCATCTCGCCGGGCGAGGTCCACGCTCGCGATTCGACCAGCGTATTGGTCGAGAGCGGCTCGAACGGGAACCGATTTCACGACAACGATTGCACGCACGGCGGCGACGGCATCTTCGTGCGGGTGCTCAACGGCTGGTGCAGCACGGGAAATCGTTTCGAAGGAAACGATTGCTCGTTTGCCAACAACAACGGCTTTGAATGCTGGGCACCGCGCAACATTTTTGAGAAGAACAAAGCCAATCATTGCAGCTATGGCTTCTGGTTGGGTGGCTCGGACCAGACGCGACTGATCGGCAACGAAGCCTCGTTCAACGGTTTGCTCGATGGGCATCACAACTCGCCGCACCTGCCGAACAACGGACACGCCGGCATCGTGTTCATGTTCGGTGCTTCAAGTCATACCGTCTGCCGTGGCAACACCTGCGTCGGAAACAACGGAGCCGGGATCGCACTCATCGGAGATATTGAATCGCAGGGGAAGAAATGGAAGGCTTATCACTGGATTCTCGAAGACAACAAATTGCAGTCCAACCGCTGGGGAATCTACGCACAACATGCCGATTGGTTGGTCAGGACCGGCAATGACTATCGCGACAACTCGATTCAGAATGTGAAGCTGGACGGCAACGTCACGCGAGTCAGCGATGTGCCGAAGAAGGCTGAACCGGAACCGATCTGGGGACCGCCCAATGTCGTCTTGAAGGGTCCGTCGGCAGTCATGGTGGGGCAGTCCGCGACGTGGAGCGTGGATGCTTCGCGCGGATCAGGCACGGAAGTCTTGCGATCCGATGACTTGGATCTTGTTTGGGACGTGGGCGATGGAGAATTTCGCAAGCAGCCTGAGTTGCGACACACCTTTGACCGAGTTGGCTTTCACCGGATTGGACTTAACGCCACCTACGGGGGCCGCACCGCACTCGCTTGGAAAGATGTCTATGTCATTCGCAACGTCGTGGAACTTGGCACCGAAGCGGCGGCCGCGAATTGGTCGATCGAAGACTTTCACGATCGCACGCGCAGCAACGAACAAACCTCGCGAGCGATCTTCAAGGACGACGAGTTCGATCGTTTGGTCGGCAAGTCGGCACTACGAGTCGTGATTCGCCCCTATGCCGGGTTTCGCGCCGCGCTGACCTACCCCAAGTCGCGCGATGCAACCTGGTCACTCGAGGGAAAGACGAAGCTCACATTCTGGCTCAAGGCGATCAACGAAGATGTCACCGGCTGGCAAGGTGGTCCCTTCATCACTCTTTACGGCGATGGGGAACAGCGCTGCTACATCGAACCAAAGGCCGGCCTCGACCTGATGCGTCAAGCCGAACACAACGAAGCTCGCGAAGGCTGGCGTCTGCTGGAGATCCCGCTGCGCGGCAACGACCAGTGGCAGCTTGACGGCGACTTGCCCTCAACCGTCCGCGCGCTCTCCTTGGCGTTCGATTCGTGGGGAGCACCAACGCTGCGATTCTGGATCGACGGACTGGCGCTCGAATGAGGCGTGCGATGGCTGAGTCGACGAGTGCTCGTCTATTTTCCCACGGCACGATTCCGCTCGTCTGGCGAGAACTCGAACTTTGTGTCGCCTTCGCCGCTGGCTTTCGACGTTCGCAGCTTGTGAACCTTCTGATCGAGCACATCAAAGGCTGCCACGGTGCCTTGGTGATTCGCACCATAAGTCAGTGCCTGACCGGCCTCTAGGCCATACTTCGCTGCGGACGCGATCGCATCTTGATTCGCACCGAGAAAGACAAACTGCCACGAGTATTTGTCACGCTGCTCGGCAATCATTTGGTTGATTTGGTCAAGCCGATAAACACGGGGGGAGGCAAAAAGGGGTCTGGGGAGGCAAAAAGGGGTCTGGTCTCATTGAACTGGTGGTCTCATTGAACCCGTGGAAGTCGATTCCACGAGATCCCGACTGCCGTCGAGAGGATAGTCTGGGGCCAGCCAGCCAGCCGAATGTGGCGGCGGCGGCTCGACGGGGCGCTGAGGGGCGAAAAAGGGCATGGTCGCCTATCTCATTGGAAAGAACTTGTTTCCACCTCAGGAAATGAGGCGGCGGCAATTTGCGGGGAATCGACTGTGGCGGTAGGATCGGGACGCTCAATGAGCGTGACCAATGGGGACTGTTGATGTTCGACAAAGATACGGAAGCGCTGCGGTTGGCAGAGACTCACTATGAGATCGAGTCGGGGATCACGGAAATCTATCGGCTCAAAACGGAAGTCGAGGCGGAACAGGCCAACGAAGAACCCATCAAACTCTTGGAAGTGAATCAAAACACGATTCCATCTGGGATTATGCCCCTCTGTTTTGGCGCGATACCAGCACACAACATTCACTTTTCGACGGTCGTCGTGGAAGTGACTCCTGAAGAGTTTCAGTTGATTCGGAGCCATCAACTGCGATTGCCTCATGGCTGGGAGCTGGCGGAATTCCTACCTCGACCCGCTCAGATGATCGCGCCATGAATCACAATGTCGAGTGGACGATCGCCTATTCCCGCATGGCACAAGCCGACTTTCGGACTTGGAACGACCTGCAGGGGCAACCCGAATGTCACAAGCGGTTGTTCTTGCAAATGGCCTGTGAAAAGCTGGTGAAAGCTAACTTGTGCGATTCGGGAATTGATCCCAACTTGCTGCGTGCTCGACCCGTCGCTCGCGTTCGACTGCGACGCCTTGCTTGCCGGGTTGGCGTCAATGATCGTCTCGGAAATCTTCGGAGATAGCGTGTTTCCGCCCCGTCTGGGCGAATCGGAGAACGAATTGCCGAATCGTCGCCGTGACAGTAGATTCATTGTCGGACATTTCGGCGTTGTTCGCCCGGAGATATTTCCATGACGGTGAAAGCCCTATTGAACGAAATCCGTGGACTCCGCGCCGAAGAGTTGCGTCTGGTGGCCGCTGAATTGGAACGCCTTGGCGGTGAGAGTTCTCGGAGCGACTCGTCCGCGTCGAATGAAACGCGGGCCGCGAATTTGGCAACGAATTCAACCGTTGAATGGCCCGACCGAACGGCACGCCGCCGCGAAATCTTCGGAGATGCGGTGTTTCCGAATCTCGTGTTGGAAGAGCGAGAACTTTCGCGCTGGTAAGCCCTCATGAGCATTTACGCGGACACCAGCGTGTTGGTCTCGTATTACCTGTCCGATGCGAACAGCGGGCAGGTGAATGCCTTGATCACCTCTCTGAGTGATTCATTGATCTTCACACGCCTGCATCGCCTGGAATTCGGCAATGCCCTTGAGCTCGGCATTTTTCGTGGAAACTACACGCGAATACAGGCTGACCAAGCCTGGAATGACCTTGTGGCCGACCTGCGAGTTGGCCGATTGCAACGAGCGGCGTTGAATTGGCCATCGGCGTTTCGAGCCGCCACGCGAATGTCGCGTCAATTCTCAGCAAGTATCGGCTCACGAAGTCTCGATCTGTTGCACGTTGCTGCCGCCACCGTCCTTGACGTGACGACATTTGTGTCATTCGATCAACGGCAATCCGAGTTGGCACGCGCGGTCGGACTCCAACTCGTCCGGTGACGAACTCGACACCTCCAGCGTGGGAAACCGTCTCACGCTTCAGTCTTGATCCCACTTCACGGGGAGGCTCACCTTCAACGGGAATGCTGGCAATGACCAGTTCGACGCACGGGCCGTCAGCCTCGGTGTGCGGTTCAACGGCGAAAGGGGAAAAGGGGTCTGGAAAGGGGAAAAGGGGTCTGGTCGGGTCTGGTCTTATTGAGGGGAAGTAAAAAGGGGGGAAGTAAAAAAGGGTCTGGTCTCATTGAGCTGGTGGTCCAGGGGACGTCGATTCCACGAAATCGCGACTGCCGTCGAGAGGATAGTCTGGGACCGGCCAGCGGAATGTGGTGGCGGCGGCTCGACGCGGGAGTGAAAGGGGAGATCGACCACTTCGGGGCCTTGAGTTTTCTGCAAGGTGTCCCGACCGACTTGCGCGATTCGGGACATCCGGGGTTGCGGGTAGTTCTGGACGAAGTGGAAACGATTCAGCGCATGCGGAGCGACGTGCGCGACAAGAGTCTGAACGCACTCCGGCAATTGATCGACGAGATTGCCTCGGGGCGGTTTCCGGGACTCTCCCTGCTGATCACCGGGACGAGCGCGTTTTTTGAGGGTCCGCAAGCATTCAGCGGCTGGAACCGTTGGCTCAGCGACTGCATGTGGATTTCAAGACGGAGGCTCGGTTCGATCACCCGCGCGCGGTCCAGATTCAACTCTCCGCGTTCGATCTGAACCGGCCCTGTGAAGTGGGCTGCAAGGTGCGCGAGATTTTCCGCGAGCACGCTCAGGTTCCCGAACGCATCGCGGCTCATTGCGACGACGCCTACGTGCGAGGATTGGCTCACACGGTCGCTGGGAAGCTCGGCGGGAAAGCGAGCGTCGCCCCCCGCACCTTTCTCAAGAAACTGGTTGCGGACGTGCTGGATCGCATCGACCTCTCTCTGAGTCGGGCTCTTTTCCTGAAGGCTCCCGGCTCGGGCTGTGCCCACAAATCATGGCAGCCCACACTAACCCGAAGCGCCAGCGAGGGCGGGCGCTCGACGTAGCTGTCTATTTTGTGCGGAAACTGGTGCTGCGTGAATTGGTGCGATCGGTTATTTCGAGGTCATGGATGTCGGCAAACTCAAGGACGATGTGCG
>JAYVSP010000874.1:0-4875 GCA_043775215.1 Planctomyces sp.
TTCTCCGGATTCGCCGCAACCGCTCCGTTGACAATTCCATTGCCAACGTTGTCCGCCAGACTGATGAGATCGACGACCGCCGGCAACACACGCGACTCCAGCAGCTCGGCCCCCGCCGCGCGACTGGCTCGCTGATGCGACTTCGCTCGCCGTCTCCCGCGACGATCTCTTCCGCCGCCAGACCACCACAACGCCACCCAATCCGTGAGCTGCATGAGTTCCATCCTGGAAAATCGAGCGCCGTCGCTCCCGAGTCTGTGAGTAAATCGAGCCGCGACCGTGAGGGACCGTGAGGGAGCGGTTGTAACTCATTGATTATCACCACTCCCTCACCGGCTTGTTGAAAAAGTCGTTTAACCGCTACGCCATCGGCGTGCGCGCAAACGTAAGTCGTTATTCCTCGTCGCGCCCACGCCGATGGCGTTGGGGTTAAACAAGAAATTCAACAAGCCGTCACGGTCGCGGCTCGATTTATTCACAAGCGCTCCGCGACTCCGCGCCGCGCCGCCGAGCAACTCTGCCACGTACTGAGCGCAGCCTGACCCGTTCGACACGCAGCGTGTGTGAATCTGTATCGCTTCGCAGAACTTTCCTGCCAGAGGTATCCGGCGGATTTCAGGCCGTCCGGCAATCATTGCCGGAAGTCATCACATTCTGAGATCTACTATTTTACCGGCGCTTTCCCTGACCCCTGTCAAAGTAACGGCACGAATCACGCACGGTCATCTAGCAAGCCCAGAGCACCGCGAAGCGGCACATTGCTTCGGCAAGACGATCAGAATACGCTGCCAAGCCAAAGACTCAAGCGGCTCCATCGCGAGCAGCAGGACTGGCTAATTCTTGAAACTACGCAATCTGTAATCCGACTCTTGTGGGTCGGATGATGGAACGTCGACCCAATTCACGCTGAATCTCGCATCATCCGACCCACAAGGGTCGGACTACAGATTACCCAACACGACAAATGAGCTAGCCCTGTCGTGAGCCTTCCGGGTGAGTTCGAAATCCAATCACAACCACATCACGAGACTCGCTGTTCATGGAACTCCAGAAAGTCGGCCCCTGGGAGATCGATAGAAAGCTGGGTGCCGGCGGGATGGGAGCAGTCTATCTCGGCAAGCACAAAGAGACGGGACAACTCGCGGCGGTCAAGGTCTTGCCGGCGTCCCTCGCTCGCGAGGAAGGTTTCGTCGAACGATTCAAACGCGAAATCGTCTCGATGGAAAAGCTGAAAAGCCCGCACATTGTTGAGTTCTACGAAAGTGGCAGTGATGGCGAAACGTACTTTTACTCGATGGAATTCGTCGACGGCGAAACTCTGACCGCCCGGCTGAAGCGTGACAAACGCTTGCCATGGCCCGAAGTCATCGACCTCTGCCTGCAAATCTGCCGAGCCCTCAAGGCGGCTCACAACGCGGGGATCGTGCATCGCGATCTCAAGCCATCCAACTTGATGATCGCCAACGATGGCACGGTGAAATTGGCGGACTTTGGCGTGGCTCAGGTCTTCGCCGAGCGAAAGCTGACCGTCACCGGCGGCATCGTCGGCACCGCCGAATACATGTCGCCCGAACAAGCCAAAGGGCAGCGAGCCACCAAGAAAAGCGACCTGTATTCGCTCGGTGCCGTGATGTACGCCATGCTGACCGGCCGTCCTCCTTTCAGCGGCAAGACATCACTCGATGTGATCCACAAACATCAGTTCGCTCAATTCGATCGGCCGGGACTGATCGCCACGGACATTCCCAAACAGCTCGAAGAGATCGTCTGCAAACTGCTCGAAAAAGAGCCGGATAAGCGATATCCCGACTCGTATGTCCTATCGTTGCGACTGATTGAAGTCCAAAAACGCTTTGCGTGGCAATCCGCCGCCAAATCCATGCAGGCGCCTGCCGTTTCGTCCGTCTCGACCGAAGCGACTCAGCCCAGCGAACACGCGCGTCCACAGGACACCAGCCTGCTGGCTCCCACGATCCTGATACCGGATGCACTCGGCCGGCAGATTCCAACCGGACCCACCGTCGCCGCGTCTGCCGGACGGGGGATGCCGTCAAATCTTCAAGCCACGCTGACCTCTCCCTCCGCACCGCACGAACAAACATCCGACGCGACTCATCAAGTCGGCGGATACAGCCAAGGCCCCGGCACGATCATGCGCAACCTGATGCGCAAAGTGATTGCCGAGCAACAAGCCGGTGGGATGCTTGGCCGAGCGTTTGATCATACGTGGGTCCAAGCCGCTACATTGCTGCTGCTGATCATCGGCGGAGTCTGGTGGTTCGAAACTCGCAACGGCGCGACCGACTCGAATCCTGACGAAACAGACAAGAATGCAACGACGACGGAACTCGAAAGAATTGAATCGGACGTCGGCAAGTTCGTGCGACTGAAAGACAGTCGTGGCGATGCCGAAGCGAAGCGGCAGCTTCGGCAGGCCTTATTCAGCTATCAATTGGGCGACGTCGCGCGGGCCGAACGCACATTGAACGCCTTGCTCGATTTGACGCGCGATGAGACAGAATTCGCTCGCGGCCACGATCTGGCGCAAAAATTCCTCGATGCCTTGCAGTCGCATCGTTCGGACGTGACTCGTTCAATCTCCGAGGCTCTGCTCCGCGCGAATCGCTTCGTGGAAAAACGCGAAATCCCTAAAGCCCAGAAGATTTGGCAAGCCATCATTGACCTCTACGCCGATGACCCCGTCACTGCGGCTTACGTCCAACAGGCCAGTGACAAACTCGCCGCAGCGCAGGCGGAGGCCAACACACCGGCGTCGGATTCCACAAACCTTGACTCGCCACGAATCGATCCGGCCACGCCAAACGTCGAGGCTGGCACTCAGTCGCCAACACTGACCCCCGCCGAGGTCAATAAGAACTGAGTGTAGCCCGCTCTCGCCGAGAGCGGTTTCCGACTCGAAGCCAATGACCAGTCGAGGTCAATAAGGATACGCCCTGATGAATGACTTGGACCTGAAGCAACACATTCGCAACATCCCCGACTTTCCCAAGCCGGGAATCATGTTTCGAGACATCACGCCACTGTTGGCTCACCCGACGACGTTTCGTCACGTCATCGAGCGTTTTGCGGATCACTTCCGAGACCACGAAGTCACCGCCATCGTCGCCGCCGAAGCCCGCGGATTCATCTTCGCCGCACCACTCGCCCTAGCACTCAACGTCGCATTCATTCCCGTCCGCAAACCAGGGAAGCTCCCCTTCCAAACGCAGGCCTTTTCCTACGACTTGGAATACGGCACCGACACGTTGCACATGCACGTCGACGCGCTGACTGCTCACGATCGTGTCTTGATTGTCGATGACTTACTGGCAACCGGTGGCACCATGCTGGCGTGCATTAATCTCGTTGAGCACCTGAAAGCAACCGTCGCCGGCTGTGCCTTCGTCATCGAGCTCGAATTTCTGAAGGGCCACGACAAACTGAGCAACTACGACGTCTTCAGCTTGGTTCAGTATGCCGACGAGCAATGACATCCCCATCGGCACCATCGGCGAGCGGGCCTTTGCTCTTGGGGTTTGTCTGTGAGGGATCCTTGTTGTCTTGCGGAGAATGTTCGTTTCGATGTCGTCTCATTATCTATTCATCGTTTGCCAGGTCGGTTCCGAAGCGGCGTTAAAACAGGAAGTGGCTCGGCGGCATCCGAGCTTTCGGTTTTCGTTTTCGCGGCCGGGGTTTGTCACCTTTCGCATTCCCGACGAAATCGTTCGCGATCGTAAGTTTGAGTTGAACTGCGTGTTCGCTCGGACTTGGGGTTTCTCGCTGGGGAAGACTGTTGGAACCGATGGGCATCAGTTGGCTCGCGAATTTTGGAAGCCGTTCGTCGAGCATTATCCGGCGGATGTGTTGGCTCAGTTCCGACATCTGCATGTCTGGCAACGCGACCGCGAATTGCCGGGTGACTTCGATTTCGAACCGGGAGTCACTCCGCTGGCCGAAGCGATTGGCGAGCTCGTTTTGGAGCAACGGCCAAATGTGGGCACGACTTGGTCGCTGCCGGTGAATGAAGATGCGCAGGTTCACGACCGAGTTTTGGATTGCGTGCTCGTCGAGCCGAACGAATGGTGGTTTGGCTGGCATCGAGCAAGCACCGTCGAGACTTGCTGGCCCGGAGGCGTGCCAGGCATCGACTGGCCGGAGAACATGATTTCGCGAACGTACTTGAAGATGGTCGAATCGTTGCTGTGGTCTGAGTTGCCCGTTCAAGCGGGCAATCGGTGTGTCGAGATCGGCAGTGCTCCGGGCGGCTCGTGCCAAGCGTTGTTGGACCGAGGTTGTGTCGTCACGGGCATCGATCCCGCCGAGATGAATCCGATTCTGTTGGCGCATCCGAAGTTCACGCACGTCCGGGCGAAAGCGAAAGATGTGAAGCGAAGTCTTTTCCAGGGTTTTCGCTGGCTGATGGCGGATGCCAATGTCGCTCCGAAATACACGCTCGACACAGTGGAAGCGATCGTGACTCAACCGGAAACACGGATTGAAGGTTTGTTCTTGACGCTCAAGCTGACCGACCCGTCGTTGGCTGCCGACCTGCCGTTGTTCCACAAGCGGATCCGATCGTGGGGCTATCGCCGCGTGCGTGCTCGGCAACTGGCCTTCAATAAACAAGAAGTGTGCGTCGTCGCAACGGACCGGGCGTCTTAGGATCGGCGCGTCAACATTTGTCGGATTTCGTGGGATGGGACAGGATCCTGTCGCGGCGCTTCGCTAAGAAGGAAGTCGAAAGGACGTTCGCCGTCACTGGCGCGTCGGGTTAGACTGGGGTGATGCAAAGTTGAAGTTGACGAAGCTTTGTCATCAGGCGGGATTTGTTTCTTGTCTTCCGGCCCGAAGGGTCGCAACTCGATAGCCCAGGGC
>JAYVSP010000875.1:0-5928 GCA_043775215.1 Planctomyces sp.
CTTTGCCACGCGGTTGGAGTGAGATTCTCAACATTCAAAGAAAGCGGCTCCGCCGCAATCCAAAGCGGTGATGCATCACCGCACTCCAAATGTCTTCACCAATGACCTTCGATCTGCTCAATCCCTGGATGTTGGCGGGCCTGGCGGGAGTCGCCTTGCCGGTGGTGGCGCATTTGCTGAGCAAGAAGAAGTACGACATCGTCAGTTGGGGAGCGATGCAGTTCCTCGAACTGGGGCAAGAGACTCGACGCCGAGTGTGGTTGGAAGACCTGTGGCTGCTGTTGTTGCGGATGGCGCTCATCGCTTGGATCGCGATCGCCTTGGCCCGGCCGTGGGTCAGTGCGAAGTGGCTCGGGGACATCGGGCCGCAGCCGAATCGAGACATCGTGCTGATCATCGACGGCTCGTACAGCATGGCTTGGGAATCGACGTCGGTCACTCCGCAGCAGGCCGCCGTGCGGTGGGCGGAGAAGTTCTTGAGCGAAGTCCGCGCGGGGGACACGGTCTCGGTCATCGAAGCGCGCGAACAAGTCCGGCCGCTGATCGAGCCGGCGACGCGCGACATGAACCGCGTGCGTGAAGTGCTCAAAGAATTGTCTCCGCCGACCAGTTCCGGCAACTTGCCGGAAGCGTTGGCGACGGCGGTCAAGCTGCTCAGTCACGGCACACACTTGCGGCGAGAAATCATCTTGCTGACTGACGGACAGGCGCAAGGCTGGTTCCCGGACGATGCGAATTTGTGGCTGCGGCTGGATGATCTCGCGAAGCAATCGTCGATCACGCCCAAGTTGTGGGTGGTCAATGTATTGGATGCCGACGACGCATCGCCGCAGGCGACCGAGCGATTGAACTTTCACGTCGAACGTCTGCAAGCAACTCGCGAGCTGACAGTCTCCGGCTTCCCGGTGCGATTTCAAACGAAAGTGCGGTACAGCGGCGGCTCGTCGAGCGTCACGCGGCAAGTCCACTTTGAGGTCGATGGACAACGTCTGGCCGATCGGACGATTTCTGTGGCGCTCTCGCCGGGTGGTGAGGCGAACGTTGAATTCGAGCATCGGTTTGAGGCACTCGGCTCACACTTGGTCCGCGTGACTCTGGATGCCGACGATCTGCCCACAGATAACTCTAGTGAAGCGGTCGTCGTTGTCTCCGATGCTCTGCCGGTGCTGATTGTCGACGGCGACCCGCGCGCCGATGCGGTCCAAAGTGAAACGTTCTTCCTCCGGGCGGCACTGGCCGCAGTGGACAATGACACGCCGTGGGTCCGCCCGGCGATCGTGAAATGGAACGAGTGGACCGTGGGGCAGGTTTCCAACAACCTGCCCGTCGTGGAAAAGGAAAAGCCTGCCGAACAAAGGCAGGTTGGAAACCTGCCCCACGTAAAAAATGAACTCGACAAGTTCTCGGCGGTGGTGTTGGCCAACGTGCCGCAACTGAGCAACGCTCAACTCGCCGCGTTGACCGATTATGTGCAGCGCGGCGGAGGACTTGGACTGGCGTTGGGCAGTCGCGTCGAGAAGGATCATTATGCCGCCGGCCTGTTCGCCGCTGAGACCGGCTTGCTCGCAGTGTCGCTGATCGACATCGAGTCCGAACCGCCAGAGCATCGCGAGGAGGGAGTGTTCCTCGCCAACGCATCACTGGAGGCTCCGTGGCTGCAACGCTTCCGAGCGGAACGCGGCGCGGCGTTCACGACCGCACGTTTCAGCCGCTGGTGGAAAGTGGACGTTGAGGGAAACTCGAAACTCGAAACGTCAGACGGTCAAGAGAATCGCAAACCGGCGATCGTACTGGCTCGCTTGCAGACCGGTGCGCCGTATTTGGTGGCAGGCCAGTTCGGGCGAGGCCACATCTTGCTGCTGACCGCTCCACTGGATGCGGACTGGAGCACGCTACCAGCGAAGCCCGATTACGTCGCGTTTCTGCATGAGTTCTTATTCCAATTGGCATCGCGCCGCGGCGACCGCAACGTGGCGGTGGGGCAAGCGCTGGTCGGTCCGTTGCCCGAAACGGCGAAACTGGAAGAGTTCGTCTTTGAAGGCCCGGACGGTGATCCGCGAATGCCGAAGCTCGGCGGCGACGACTCGTCACGACTGGTTGTGCTTGATGACACCGTACTGCCCGGCGTTTACGTCTTTCGCCGCAAGGAACAGGCCGACGAACAACGACTTGCCGGAAAAAACGATTCCGGTGGCAAACCGACGGAGCCGCCGAAACGCGCTGCCGCGAAGCCGGTCGCGATCGGGCCGGGCCGCGAACTGTTCGTGGTCAACGCCGATCGAGCCGAATCGAATCTCACGCCTCTGACCGACGAGCAAATCGCGACGATCACGGCCGATAACCGAATGCAGTTCATCCGTGAATCACGAGAGATTCGGCTCGCCGCGTCAAAGGAATTGCCACGCCATGAACTGTGGCAACTGCTGCTGCTCGCGTTTTTGGGGTTGCTGATCTTTGAAGTCCTGATGACTCGCCGATTGGTCAAAGGGGGACACATGGCGGACTCGGGAGATAATGCATGAATGACGACAAGGCGACGGCCCAAACGCTGATCCGATGGATGTTCACATCACTCCGAGAGGTTGGTTGGGCTCCGTCCGCCGTTTTCACCTTTCATATCATTGCGGTCGTCGTTTGGGACATTTATAGCCGGATTCCCGATTTCGATATCCCGATGCACTTCGCCGGTGGCGTGGCGATCGCCTATTTCTTCGGAGGCTGCTATCGAACGGCTCGGCAGTTTGATCTGTTGGGAACTCCGTCGAAGGCCGTGTATCCGGTCACAATCTTAGGCCAGACCTGTGTTGCTGCCGTGCTCTGGGAGTTTGCCGAATTCCTGATGGATCGCCGTTTCGGCACTCATTCGCAGCCGAGTTTGGAAGACACGTTACTCGACTTGTTCATGGGAATGCTCGGCGGCATTGTCTTTCTTGCGCTGCAATACAAACGCTGGCCGTGATGGCCCTTCGAATATCTCAAGGCTCTTCCGGTGTTCGGGGAGACAAGTTTCAAAGCCACGGATGAAACACGGATTGAACACGGATCAGGACGGCGAACAAGGCAACTAAGAATAGAGTGAGGTAACGGAACGAGGGTGCCTAACCTCTGGCTTGGTCCCGGCTTTTATCCGTGACAAAAACTGTAGTCCGGCATTTCCATCCGCCGCTTCTTCTTGTTTTCCAATTCCCTGCCTCCAGTCCTGTCCTGATCCGTGTTCAATCCGTGTTTCATCTGTGGCAAAAAAAAACACGACGTGACCTCCCTGAATTACCGAATGAGCCTATCTCAAATCTGAAATCTCAAATCTGAAATCCTTGGAGCGATCTCATGGACCTGCAACACACACCCTTGGCGAATGATTTCTTCGAGCACGTGACCGTCAGTCCCGCAACGTTTGTGGCCTTTTTGGAAGGACCGGCCGCGGCGGCGGATGGGGCGGTTTATTTCAGCGACATCGTCAACAACCGGATCATGAAATTCGACCCGCGGACGAACGAGCGGTCTGTCTGGCGGATACCCAGTGGCCGGTCAAATGGGTTGCTGTTTGACGCGAACGAACGTTTGCTCGCTTGCGAGGGAAACGAGTTCGGGCCGAACGATGGCAACCGAAGCATCACGCGAACCGACATGACCACCGGCAAAGTCGAAGTACTGACGGAACGATTCGATGGGAAACGCTACAACGCCCCTAACGACATTGCCGCTCGGTCGAACGGGCAATTGTTCTTCACGGACCCGTGCTACGGAGACCGGGCGACGATGGAGTTGGATCACGACTCGGTCTATCGCATCGACCTGGACGGCTCGGTCCATCGCATCCTCACGCAACCGGCGATTCAGCGGCCGAATGGCATTGCTCTCAGTCCCGACGAAAAGACGTTGTACCTTGTCGATAGCTGCCCGATCGTTGGCGGCAATCGCAAACTTTGGGCGTTCGATCTGTCGGAGAGCGGCGCGCCGAGCAACCCGCGCGTTGTGTTCGACTTCGCGCCCGGCCGAGGCGGTGACGGGATGGCCGTTGATCAACAAGGAAACCTATACGTTGCTGCCGGTATCTTGCGTCCGCGCGGTTTACATGAATCGACTGACGTTCCACCCGGCATCTGGATCATCCGCCCGGATGGAAAACTGCTGGGCCGACTGCCGATTCCCGAAGACGTGCTGACGAATGTCACATTCGGAGGCGATGACTTGCGCACGCTCTACATCACCGCGGGCAAGACGCTGTTCACGGCGCGGACGCTCGTGCCAGGTTGGGTCGTGCATCGCAAACCGTAGCACAGGCGGCTCGCCTGTCGAGACAACGGAAATTCATGCATGCGAGCCGCCTGCTCTACGGGTTACGGGCGCAGGCTCGGTTCAATTGCGTAGGCTTGCTCGGCGTCTTTGGCCGCGTCGGCGGTCTGGCCTGCGGCGCGGCGTTGTTTCGCGCGGAGCAGATACGCTTTCGCGACCTGTGCATCGAGTCGTTTTGCTTTGTGAAAGTCGGCAATTGCGCGGTCGTAGTCCCCATTTTGAAAGTAAGCATCGCCTCGGATCGAGTACGCCTCGAAATGAGGTTCGACTTTCAGTGCTCGGTCACAGTCGGCGATGGCTTTGTCGACTTCTCCTTGCGACAGCCAATAGGCCGCACGGCCGGAGTACGACTTGCCGTAGTCCTTGTTGAGCCGGATCGCCGCGTCATAGCTAGCGAGTCCGACGCGCGATTCGCCTCCGGCGATTAAATGCTGTGCGAGTTGCACATAGTTGTCGGCGGCTTTGGGTTCCTGCGCCAGCGAGCGATTGAGTTCATTCAGTTTGCCCAGCCAGACGACCTTGGCCGCATCGGCCTGAGCCTCTTTCTCACGACCCAGTTTCAGCAGGCATTCGCGGCGTTCAAGGTAGAACTTGGCGTTGTACCGGTCTCGAGCAATCGCCTGCGTGAAGTCGGCGACGGCTCGTTCAAAATCTTCCAAATCGAAGTACGCTAATCCTCGATTGTTGAACGCACTGACATTGTCAGGATTGAGCTTGAGGGCTTGCTCATAGTCGGCCAGCGCTTGCTTGGGCTTGCCGGCTCGATACGTGGCAAAGCCGTGATTGATCAGAGCCTCGACGTATTTCGGATCGATCCGCAGTGCCTGTTCGAAGTCGGGCAGAGCGGCCTTAAAGTCTCCTTGCGAGAGCCGCGCGAGGCCACGGTTGTTGAACGCTTGCGAAAACTTCGGATTCAGTTCGATGGCCTTGCTGAAGTCCGCAACGGCCGCATCCACGTTTTGCTGAGTCATCAGGAAGAAGCCGCGCGTGTGCCGCATCTTGGCATCGTCGGGCGACAGTTCAATTGCACGACTGAAATCTGCCAGCGCGGCCACCGCCTGTCCGGCATCCGCCAGCAAACTGGCTCGATGAAAATAGGCGTCCGCACATTTGGGGTCCAACTGGATCGCTTCAGTCAGCGATTGCAGAGCCGGCTGCCATTGCCGCTGTTGCAGCGCGGCCGTGGCTTTCTCCAGCAGCGATTGAACGTCTTTGGATTTCGGCGACGTGACCGATGCCGGTTTGTCACTCGTTTGCGTCGAGGTGGATTCGCCGCAGCCCAATAATGTCAGGCCACTCAACCCACAACAAACAACGCCCGCGAACCGTGAATTTCGGCGCATGAGAAGGGCTCCTCAAACACCTGCTGAAAGGTGCGATGCTGGAAATAAAACGTTGGCGGAGAACGCCGCAAATGTGTCGGTCAGGAGGGAGAGGATCGCTCGGTATGAATCAGCGAGCCTCGAAGGGGAGCGGCTTGTACCGACGAGCCGACGAACGAGTCAATGCCTTTCGCTGCGCCCTAAAGCTCATGGCTCATTCGGTAATCCAGGGAGGTCACTTCGGGAAATATTTTTTGCCACAGATGAAACACGGATTGAACACGGATCAGGACAGGAGGCGGAGGCAGGG
>JAYVSP010000876.1:0-3940 GCA_043775215.1 Planctomyces sp.
TGGGGTAGAGAACTGCTCGGTGACGTTTCCCAGGGTAGCCGCGATGCGCGGCAACCCTGGGCTATGTGGCGCAATCCCGTTGGGATAAAGGCAAATCCACTGGATGCCAAACAGCAGTTTCCAGGACTAATAATGCACAGCCCCTAAGACTTTCTCACCGTCTTCTGTCGGTAGCCGCATTCGCCAGAACGCAGGCATCCCGCACTCAGGTGGGTTCGGAGACCCCGCACTCAAGCGTTGACGATGAACTCGCTTCTTCTTCCAAGTTGAGGCAATTCTTGCCGTTGGCTTCCACGGCGATACCCGAAGTCGCTTTCTTTTGACGAATGAGTTGAGGCCGCAAAGTTTGCCTAGTCGATAGTGATGGACGTCACTCGTCGCGGATGTTGTCCGAGCCGGGGATTCTGTCACTTCGATTCAAGGATGAAACGATGCGAACGGCTTCTTGGCTGCGTGGGATTTGCGAACGATTGTCTCAAAGCCATCAGCGTGCGGAGTCGCGCGGATCGCGACAGTCGGCTCAAGCCGAGATGCTGGAAACGCGGCAGTTGCTGACGGCTACTGTGGCGTTGCAACCTTCCGGTGCGGTGTCCATCCAAGGTACGGCCGAGGATGACGTGGTGACGGTGGAAGCGGTCGATGCAGACAACTTTCGCGTGCGTGTCGTGACTGGTGCGGAGACGGTCGAGCAGGTCTACTCTCGGACGGAGTTGCAGCAACAGATCGAGTTCAATGGGCTGGATGGAAATGACAGCCTGACAAACACCAGCGATCGGCGGATCTTGATGAACGGAGACGCGGGTGACGACACGCTGCTGGGCGGGTCGGGCCAGGACACATTCCAAGGCGGCAGCGGGAATGATCACTTTGAAGGTGGCCTCGGAAGCGATCAAGCGTTTGGCGGCGAAGGGAATGATTTACTAGTCGGCGGCGGCGGTCACGACTGGCTGAACGGGCAGAATGGCGATGACACCATCAATGCAGATAGCGGCAACGACACAGTGAGCGGCGGAGACGGCACCGACTCACTCAACGGCGGCACGGGGACCGACCTGCTGAGCGAAATCTTCGCGACTCAGACACAATACCTCCTCGCACAGAATTCCGCCGCGAGCACGGACTCGGTCAAGAACTTTGAATCGGCCTCGCTGACCGGTTCGACGTCGAATGACCGGATCGACCTGTCCGGGTTCGCGTTTTCCTCGACGATTCTAGGCGGGGATGGCGGCGACACGCTCATTGGCGGCAGCCAGAACGATTCAGTGTTCGGTGGCGCGGGCGCTGACAACCTGGTCGGCAACGGAGGCAATGACACGCTGGCGGGTGGGAACGACGCGGACAATATCAGCGGCGGTCTGGGCGACGATGTGATCAATGGCGGATCAGGCGTTGACATGTTGGAGGAGACCGGCGATGCGTCCATGACGTTGACCGATACGTCACTCACGGGCGGCCTGGGCAACGACCGCTTGAGTTTGATGGAATACGCTCGGCTTACCGGCGGAGCGGGCAACAACACGATCAACGCCTCGGCCTTCACACGCGGTTACGTGACGTTGGTTGGCGGAGCCGGGGATGACGCGATCTTCGGCAGTCCCTTCAGCGGCGTGCTTACGGGCGGCTTGGGCAATGACACGATCACCGGAGGGAGCGTCTCCGACGTCGTCCAGGAATTCGGCGATGATATCTCCGCGGTCAACGGCATTCTCACCGAGAACGTTCCCGGAGTTGGAATGTTTACCGACCAACACAATGGAATTAGTCGCCTCTGGCTGGTGGGTGGAGTTGGCCACAGCCGCTTACATGCGACCGGTTACTTAGGCACAACGCTGTTTGGCAGTGATGGAGATGACACTCTGTCGTGTGTCGGCGTCTTCGCGATCATCAATGGCGGCTCCGGCATTGATTCAGTTGCGGTCAGTACTGACGGTGCCAACACCGTCGTAACAAATACCAAAGTCGATAATTTCAACCCCCTCGTAAATTCCAGTACTCGCTATTACGCCTTGAAGAGCATTGAACGTGTCGAACTCTCCGGCGACGACACACCAAACAGACTTGATGCGAGCGCCTTCGGCGGAGCGGTCGTGCTGCGCGGTCTCGGCGGCAACGACACGTTGATCGGCGGGTCGAGCGGCGACACGCTCGCTGGTGGCGCGGGAGACGATTCGTTGGTCGGTGGCACGGGCGTCGATCGCGCGGTGGCTCAGGCCGATGCGGACCTCACGGCGACGGGGAACACCACGAATGGTCAGATCACCGGCGAAGGGACTGACGCACTCGTCGGTGTCGAGCAAGTCGAACTCATTGGCGGAGCGAGCAACAACCGGCTCAACGCATCGGCCTTCGGTGGAGCGGCGATTCTGAACGGCCAAGATGGCAACGACACTCTGATTGGAACCGCCAAGGGAGACACGCTCACGGGCGGCGCGGGAGTTGACTCATTCGTCGGCGGTGCCGGGACCGATGTGCTCAGGGAAGTGAATCTGCAATCGACCGCCTATGGATTGTCGAATACCACGTTCATGGATCGGCAGACGAAGGAGATTGAATCGCTGAGTTCCATCGACGCGGCATACTTGTCGCTCGGCAATCCGACTCGCGGCGGCGAACTGAACGCGGGACAATTCTCTCGGGGACAAGTCATTCTGTTGGGAAGCGCATTCAGCGACACGCTGGTCGGTGGCACTCGCGATGATTCGCTCGACGGAGGCGCGGGGAACGACTGGGTCTTTTCGGGAGGACAGATCCCCTACGACGGCGATTATGTCGTCACGGATAACAGGATGACCGGTCGCGGCAACGATGTCTTGGCGAGCATCGAAACCGTCCACATCCGGGGCGGCGTCGGCTCAAACCGAATTGACGCCAGCGCGTTTCATGGAGCGACGTATCTCTACGGCGAAGAATGGGAAGGGGGCGATGGTTCTGGAGGCAATGACACAATCTTGGGCGGATTTGGCCGGGATTTCATCGCTGGCTGCAATGGGAACGATTCCATCGATGGAGGGGCCGGCGACGATACCTTGCACAGCGGACTCGGGGACGATACGTGCCTCGGCGGGGATGGCAACGACGTGCTGTACGATGATTACGGCAACGACGTGCAGCAGGGAGGGGCTGGCGATGATTTGTTCATCGAGAATGAACACGTCAATGAGAATGACACATTCGATGGAGGCGCGGGACGGGACACTTGGCAGCTTGGAACTATCAACCCCGTCATCGGGCAGGTGGTCGTGACGGACTCGCTCGTGACGATCGACGGCATCAACCGAGGTGGATTGATCGATGTGGACGTCGTGAAAGTGAATCAGTTTTCTGGCTTCCTGGACGCCTCCACCGCGACGGTGGCAATCTTCGTGAACTGCCGCAACGGTGGGAACGACACGATCCTCGGAGGCTCGGGGGATGACACGATCAACGGCCTGGGCGGCGATGATTCTCTGGTCGGCGGCGGTGGCAACGACTCGCTCAACGGCGGCACCGGCAACGATGTCCTGATCGGCGGCGAGGGGAACAACAAGCTCATTGGCGGCGAAGGAGACGACTCGCTGACCGCCGGCGACGGCAACGACAAGCTCGACGGCGGTCTCGGTATCGACACCGTCGACAGCGGCCTGGGAACCGACACTGTGCTGGGACATGAAGTCGGTGAGTAATGCGGATCACATCATCAACGCGGTCGCTGTCGCCATGTGACTTCGCGGAGTACGTCTCGTTCGTAGGATTTGATGACTTCGACGATTTCCGCTCGTTCATCGGGATCGAGTGACTCGATGACACCGAAGATGTTTGTGGCGATCTCGAACGCAGACATCGCAGTTCGGCGAGTCACTTGGTCGGCCAAATCGTAGTCGGCTCGATTCCGCTGGCCGCGGAGTTGATTCAGATCGGAGCCGATCAACCTGAGCTCAGCATGTCCGCAGCCTTGCAAGCG
>JAYVSP010000877.1:0-7235 GCA_043775215.1 Planctomyces sp.
GCGATGTTGCCGCACGACCTTCGAAGAAGAGTTGCCGCCGACCTGAAAAAGACTCCCGACCCCTTACGTGGATGGGGCCAGAAATGAAATTTGAAGACCTGACCCCTGAGCGGTCTGCATCACCGGACTGGTTTGGCGATTGGTCGTTTCCCGACGGAGTGGTGTATCTGAATCACGGCTCTTTCGGGCCGTCGCCCCGTTGCGTGCGCGAGGCTCGGCAGGCGTGGTCGGATCGGCTGGAACAACAGCCGATGGATTTTTTCTTGCGGCAGATGGAGCCGGCATTGGACGCCGCGGCCGAGAAATTGGGGCAATTCGTTGGAGCGGCCGGGAACGATTTGCTCTTTTGTGACAATGCCACAGTTGCAATGAACATCGTCGCCGAAAGCATTTCGCAATCGTTGCGGCCTGGGGACGAGATTCTTTTTAGCGATCAAGAGTACGGTGCGGTGCTGCGGATTTGGCGGCGCGTGTGCGAGCGGACTGGCGCAAACATCGTGGTGCGGCAGATGCCTCGGCCGATCGCATCGGCCGACGAGCAGGTTGCGGCGCTGATGGACGGTGTGACCGATCGGACGAAGCTGATCATTGTCAGCCACATCACTTCGCCAACGGCGGTGATCTTCCCTGTCGAAGCCATTTGTCGCGCCGCGTCGGAGCGGGGCGTACCGGTCTGCGTCGACGGTCCTCATGCACTGGCGATGGTCCCAGTCGACCTGCGGCGGCTGGACTGCGACTTCTATTGCGCGAGCTGCCACAAATGGCTGAGTGCTCCGTTCGGCAGCGGCTTTTTGTATGTCGCTAAGAAGCGGCAACAGCAATTGTCGCCGCCAGTGATGAGTTGGGGAGGCAGTCTTTCCGGCCGGCCGGCACATTGGCAGGATGAATTTCGCTGGCTCGGCACGCGCGATCCGGCACCGTTCCTGGCGATTCCTAATGCGATCGAGTTTCTCGAACGTGTCGGCTGCGAGACGTTTCGCTCACGAACGCATGAGTTGGCGCAATACGCTCGGCAGCGGATCGTCGCGATCACGGGTCTCGAACCGGCCGTTCCCGACAATCGCGAGTGGTATGGCTCGATGATCGGCCTGCCGTTGCCGCCAACTGGCAAGCCGGCACCTCGGCAGGGGATTCGAGATCAGCTTCAGAACCCGCTGTGGGAAAAGTACGGCATCGAAATCCCGATCGTTCACTGGCGCGGCGAGCGGCTGCTGCGAGTGTCATGTCACCTTTACAACACGCGCGAAGACATCGATCGGCTCTGCTCGGCGCTGCAACAGGAAAGTTTAGCCGGTTTGAAGTGACTCGCGGACTGGTAGCTTCGCCGTTTATTCTGCGGGAAGGATTAGCGATTGATGATTAGCGATTGCTGATTGTTGAGGGAAATAAAACATGCTCTCGCCCCACTTCAAAAATCAACAATCGTTAATCATCAATCGCTAATCGCACTGCATTCGTTCGATGGCGGGCACACTCCGCGTTGGGAGACTCACATGACGGCAAGTACCTCAGTTCCAAAGACTGGTCGGTTGGAAGCGGCGTATCGCGAGCGGTTCGCAGGCTCGGCGAAGCTGTTTGAGCGGAGTTCCAAACTGTTTCCGAACGGCGTCACACATGACGGGCGGTACTTGCAGCCGTTTCCGATCTTTGCGAATGAAGCCCGCGGATCGAAGAAGACCGATGTCGATGGGCATGAATTGATTGACTATTGGATGGGGCACGGAGCAATGCTGCTGGGACACTCGCACCCGGCAGTTGTCGCGGCGGTGCAGCGACAAGTCGCGAAGTCAACTCACCCCGGTGCCTGTCACGAACTGGAGATCGAATGGGCCGAGCGTGTGCAGAAGCTAGTTCCGTCGGCCGAACTGATGCGCTTCACGAACAGCGGCACCGAGGCGACGCTGATGGCGTTGCGCGTCGCTCGCATCGCCACGGGACGAACCAAAGTCATCAAGTTCGCCGGCCACTTTCATGGCTGGCACGACCTCGTGATTATCTCGTCCGAGCCTCCGCATCCGGCTACCCCGTCGGCGGACGGCGTTTCCACCGACGACTACTCGACGCCCGGAGTCACCATTGGCACTGCCGGAGATTTGGTGCTTGTGCCGCCGAACGATTTGGACGCGCTGGCGAAAGCGATTGATGAACATCAACCGGCCTGTGTGATCCACGAAGGAAACGGAACTCGCTGGGGCGCAGTCCCGGCTCGTGCGGAATTTCTGCGCGGTGTGCGGCAACTCACGCGCGACAAAGGGACCGTGTTTATCTTGGATGAAGTCATCACGGGTTTCCGAGTTGCACCGGGCGGGTTTCAAGAGGTCTGCGGCATTCAGCCCGATCTGACGACCTTCGCGAAAGTGCTCGCGGGCGGCTTGCCCGGCGGAGCGCTTGTCGGCCGTGCCGATTTGATGCAGGTGTTAGCGTTCGGCAATCCGCTGGGCAAGAAGATGAAGCATCCTGGCACATACAACGGCAACCCGTTGTCGGCGGCGGCCGGAATCGCCGCGCTGGATCTCGTCGCCTCAGGATTTCCGTGCCGCCGCGCGAACGAGATCGCGGTCCTGTTGCGTCGCGAACTCAACGCGCTGTTCGCCAAGTCGAGTTTGAACTGGCTGGCGTATGGTGATTTCTCGGCCATCAAAATTATGCCGGACTACGACGGCCCACGTCCCGACGGCGATGACTTCCTGCCGTATGGCGGTGATTGGCGGAAGCTCGATCGCAAGTTCGACGCCGCATTGTCGCAGGCGTTTCGTCAGGCCTTGCTGCTCGGCGGTGTCGACTGGATGGGCTGGGGCGGCTCCACATCCGCCGCGCACAGCGAAGAAGATGTCGAACGCACCGTCGCTGGCTTTGCATCTGCAATCGACTGGCTCCGCGCGGACGGGTTCGTCAAATAGTCAACCAGTCGGCGAATTCGCGGCTGGTTGAGTGTGCTACAGTTATTCTGCCGCGATCAAGAATGATGTAGGAGAGAACTCATGACGGCGAAACTGGCTCAGTTGGAAGAACGACTTCAAAAACTCGAAATCCAAGTTCGTGAACTTCAGAAGGCTACAGGGCAGGTAATGCCCGCCCCCTGGCATCGACAGGCGTTTGGCCAATTCAAGGATGATCCTGTCTTTGATCAGATTGTGAGGCTGGGCAAAGAGCTTCGCGACCAGGAGCAGGCTCCAAAGCAAACCGGCCGCAAAAAAAGCAAGACTGATTCGACTCGCCAGAAGCCCTGGTATGACCAAATTCTGGGTATGTTCGATGATGATCCCGGATTCGATGACATGGTCCGCCGAGGCCAAGAACTTCGTAAACAGGACCGCGGACTTCCTCCGCCTTCCGGCAAACGCACCACACCGCGTAAAGGCAGCCGCTAATTGCCATACATCCTTGACACCGATCATGTGACGCTTTTGCAACGACGATCGCCACGGACAGAAGCGCTGCATCGGCGAATTCAGAACGTGTCTCCCGATGACATCGCAGTCACGATCGTCAGCTATCAAGAGCAAGTCCTCGGATGGATGGCCGAAGTGAATGCCGCCCGCTCGGCAGAGAAGATCGTGGACTGTTACCTGCGACTTGATCGTGTGCGCCTCAGCTTCGAGCGCATGAACGTTGTCGCGTTTGACGCCGCTGCTCTGCAAACGTTTGAAATCTTGTTTTTGTGAGCAGATTTTGAGAGCGGAAGAGTGTTTGGTTGTTGGGACTCAAGGAATTGCGCTTCCACATCATTCTGCCCTTCGATCATTCTGCCAATCCGGACGGGGATAGGCAGAATGATGAGAGGGCAGAATGATCAAAAACAGGTAAGCGACTCGGTCGATTTGCGCATCATCGAATCTTGCTGACGCGGAACTTCAAGGACTTCGCGCGGGTTCCGGGATTGCGGTTCGAGGATTGGACCAAGCCGTGAGTCACGCGGCGGGCTCAACGTCGAACATCTTCGACACCAACTTCTCGTCGGGTGGTCGAGTAAACAGGCTCACTAGAATTCCGCACACGCTTGACGTCAACAGGCCCCACACGAACGGGTCGAAGTCGAGCAGATAGTACGGCCGGAACTTCGTGAGCTGGCCGATGCGTTGTTCGGGCGTAATCTCCAGAATGCCCAAGAGGTACAGCGTGAGCACCGTCAGCGCGCCGCCAACCATGCCTGCCAGAGTGCCCGGCATAGTGGCTCGTCGCCAGTAGCAGGCCATCACTGCGGGGATCAGGAACGTGGACGCGGCTCCCGTCGAACTGAAGACGATCAGGGCTTGCAGGTATTCCACGGGACTCCAACTCACGGCCACGGCCACGGCGCCGGCGGCGAGCATTGTTCCGTAAGCGGCCCTGCGCAGCTCGGTCGTTGTCGCTTGCGGCCGGATAAATCGCTGATACATGTCGCGGACCACGCCTGAGGAAATCACGACCAGATAGGAACTGACCGTCGACATTACCGCTCCGAACGGCGCGGCGAGGATCAAGCCGGCAACCAACGATCCGCCCGGCCAACTTTGGGTCGTGAGAATGGCCAGGCGCGGAACGATCTCGTCACTGCTCTCCAACGACGGGAGCAAGGCTCGGCCGCAGATGCAGATCACAATCAGCGGCAGATAAATCCCCAAGTTGTAAACCGACAACAGATAGATCGAACGGCGAATGACTTCCGTGTTTTGACTGGCCATCAGCCGCACCAAGCTCGCGGGAGAACCGACACCGCTCCAGACCCAGACACAAAAGAACGAAATCGCCAGCGACAACGGCAAGAATTCACGAGGCCGCGCGGGATCGTAGGCCATGCGCGGCGCGGGCTTCGTGAGCGGAACGGCGCTAGCCGCCGGTGATTGTTGATTCGGTTGACGACCGGCGGCTAGCGCCGTGCCGCTCACAGTCGCGGGCGGAGGACTGTCGTATCCGGGACCGAACACAAACCCCGGCCCTGTGTTGGCCAACGATTGGCGAGTCGCATTCTCCAATCCACCGATCTGTTGCAACGACGCGACGAGCAGAATCATCACGCCGAAGAACATCAAAATGCTTTGAAACAAGTCGGTCCATACGGCGGCAAGAAACCCGCCCATCAACGTGTAGCCCACGACGATCAGCGAAAAGATCACCAGCCCAGTGCGGTACTTCGTGACGTCGACATCCCGGATGATCGCATCCTCGGCAAACGCGAAGATGCCGGCGTCCGGCCAAGCCAGCTTCATCAGGATGCCCCCGGCCTTGAACTGAGCGAACATCATGAAGGACAGATACAGCAAAATGAACAGCGACGCGACCAGCCCCAGCGTCGGACTGCCGAATCGCGTGCGAAATAGATCTGGGACGGTGATGGCTCCCGTACGACGACTGAGCTGGGCCAACCGTTTTCCCAGAATGCTGAAGCCGGTGATCGGCACAACCATGTAACCGCCGATCCACAGCGCGACGATCCAGCCGTGCGTGTAGACCAACGACGGAAAGCCCATGAACGTGCCGCCGCTTTGCACGGTCGCGGTCAACGCCAAGGCCCAGGCTCCCAGGCCGCGGTTGCCCAGGAAAAAACCCTTCATGAACGAGCCTTCGCGCGTGACTCGATTCGCGAGCACGCCGATCCACATCGAGCCCAAAATAAACAAGATCAGCATGCACATCGCGCCATAGCCGATGCTCGGCATTGTGGCCGGTTCATTCGCGGCAAGCAGCGTCGGGACCACTCGGGCCAAAGGGAGGAGATTCATGGATTATCCTCCCAGCCCAAGTTCATCGCCGTCGTCATCCAATTCCTCGCCGAGGTGTCCATCGCGAATAAACAGCACGCCGAAAACCCACGATAACACCGTGCAGGTGACCCACGGCACGAGAATGCCCCAGAAAACCCATTCGGGGAACCCATAGACCAACTTCAGATCGCTCACCGGCCGGTTGTAGCCCAGCCGGTAACAAGTGCCGATCGAATACACCATCGCCACCAGCCACATGCCGACGACGATCAACGCTTCGCGCCGCGCAGTGCGGACAACGGGATCGATCTTTGAACTCATGAGACCTCGCGACTGCTGAAGTTCCCAACGCAAGCTGCCTAGTGGCGGAGCATGCTATCGGAACGAATCGGCGCCTGCGAATGAACGAGTGTGTCATTCGCATCACGACACGCGCTGGAACACAAACTCATTGTTCCCCAGGCTGTTCGTGGAAGTGAGCTTCAACAACTTGAAGCCGTGCAGCTCGTGGAAGCGAATGACGTCGTCGCGAGCCGCGACCTCAAACGGAAGTCCGCCGATCCAGTCGATCCAGTCGTGAACGGGGGACATTCCGCGGTCGCGCCGATACCCGGCGAACTTGTTCTGTCGGCCAACGATGCTTGCCGCACACATCCGCAAGAAAAAGTACGGCACCCAAATCGCGATCATGGCCCAGCGGCCTAGCGGGCCAGAGCAATACATTCGCTTGACCCACAGCCACATTTTCGACAGCCACCCTTGATCGTTGTACAAAGCGATAAACAGCCGGCCGTTCGGAGCGACCAGCCGAGTGACATTCTCGATCGC
This sequence comes from Planctomyces sp., assembly GCA_043775215.1. Classification (GTDB taxonomy): domain Bacteria; phylum Planctomycetota; class Planctomycetia; order Planctomycetales; family Planctomycetaceae; genus SXKJ01. Next base: position 6,513 of record JAYVSP010000877.1, read on the forward strand.
CGGCCACATCGAGCCAGTGTGATGCAAGACGCCCCACGAATAGGCGATGTCGAATTGCCCGAGCGTCCGCAGATATTCGGTATCCAGCACACTCGCCTGGTGGATCGTCCAATTTGGATCGCCATCAAAAAACCGCCGCTTCAATTCCTGCGTGCAGCCGACGGAACTCGGATCGAAATCGAACGAATGCACGACCGCTCCCAGCCGCCGGGCCGCCAGCGAGAACAAGCCGCTCCCACTGCCAACATCGACAAACCGCATTCCGTCCAGGCGATCGAACCCCAATTGACGCTGCAAGAACTTCACGGCGTTGTCGATCCGCTCTTCGCTCAACACGCTCAGGAAACTCAGCCAATTCTTCCCGAACTCAAAACGTGTGCCGGCCGCGATCTCGCGCTGAAAGCCGGAGGCATCGGAATCGGTCGGCATCACGTCAACAGCCCCTCGCGAAGATTGGGTAGAATTGATCGTTAGTTATTGGTCGTTGGTTACTGTGAAGACATTACCTTTGTGCGTCTCAATGACCAATGACAAACGATCAATAACCAACGATCAATTTGACCGCCCGCCGCCCCCGTTTGCAGCCATAGAGCACAAAAAAACAAACCTGGCGACATTTTTTCTAGGCTCTTCCGGTGTTCCGGGGAGGCCAGTTTCAAGCCACGGATGAAACACGGATTGAACACGGATCAGGACAGCGAACGAGGCCAATTAGAATCGAGT
>JAYVSP010000878.1:0-2509 GCA_043775215.1 Planctomyces sp.
CGGCTCAGAAATTACTGTCGTGATTGTCGTCTTTCGCTCCGCGAAAGAACGTTCTTTCGCGGAGCGAAAGACGACATTTATTGATGCGCCGATCCTTAAGGCATTGCGCAAATATCGACATTTATCACGGTTGTCCACAAATCCAGAAACTTCTGCGGAAATAGGCGCAACGCGACGTCCGGTTCTTCTAATTCCGGGTGCCACATCTTTTCCCATTCGAGGCAGTACCACAGCGATTTGGGACAGCGCAGAGATCCTGGATGGCCAGCGGCGTCCCAGGGTTTGAGCAGTTGCAGGCATTCGCGGGCGGGGAACTCGCCGCCGCCGAACAGAACATAGTCGGCCGATTGATGTTCAGGGTTTGTCTGCTGAGCCAACTGTGCCGCGGCAACGGCTGCCGCAGACTGCTGTTCGATTTTTGGAACAGACCGCGCGACCGAATCCTTCCAATGCGAGTGCCTGATCCACGGACGAAGCCACTCGAATGTCTCGGCAAGCGGCTCATGGTGGAACCGCCAGGGATGATGCGTGTCCCATAAGACGCCCACCGCCGGGCAGTCGATATGCTGCATCAGTGCGACCATCATCGGCGTGCGACAGAAATCGCCATGCGTTTCGATGAGAACATCCACGTCTACAGTTTCAGCGTACTCACCAAGAGCTTGCAGGCCATCGGCGATCCAGCGCAGAGAGGCGAGATGGGACTGAGGAATCGGATTTTTGATTTTTGATTTTTGATTTTCGATTGGAAATTTGAGATCTGAAATTTGAGATTCGGCTTCCACCGTCTCCAACACATCGCCAAAAACGCGGACAAACTTCGCACCCAGTTCGGCCGCGAGGTCGCAATAGGCTCGGCCGACGGCGATTTGGCGAGTTCGTTCCGCCGGGTCGAGATCATGAAAACGGACGGACGACGCTAGCCCGCAGACTTGAAAATTCGCATCACCGAGCTGACGTCGTCGCAGCGCGAGTTCGCTCGATTGAAACTCCGGTCGCGCGAGTAAATCGGTCTCGCGCTGCAGCAGCCGGATCTCAACTCCGTGATAACCATACCCGCTCCCTTTCGCGACCAAGTCCTCGAAACTCCAGTCAGGACAGCCGAGTGTCGAGAACGCCAGCGGGGGCAGGCTTTTCGCTTTGAACTCCATCAATTCCGCACCTCTTTCGGCCAATTCCGACATGGTTGCCGCCCTCTCTGTGACTCGCTAGAAGTTCGCGCAATGTGCTTTCAAGCAATGTCCAATGTTCAAATCCGATTGTCCAACGGATCGGTCATTGGAATTTAGGATTTTCCTCGGGTCATTGAGATTTGGCCATTGGGATTTTTCCGTCACCGATTTCACCACTTAATAAATGAGGATAATCAACCATGACCGCTCCTATTCGTGTCGCCGTGACTGGTGCTGCCGGCCAAATTGGATATGCCCTGATTTTTCGCATCGCGTCTGGCGAGGTGTTTGGACCGAACCAGCCGGTCATTTTGCACCTCGTCGAAGTTCCGCCTGTATTGGCCGCACTGAATGGCGTCGAGATGGAACTGGATGACTGCGCGTTCTCGACGTTGGCCGGAGTCGTCAAGGCGGACAGCGATCATCTGGAGGACGGCTTCCGCGACTGCAACATGGTGATCTGTGTGGGCAGCGTGCCTCGCAAGGATGGCATGGAGCGGTCGGACTTGATCCGCATTAACGGTCCAATCTTCACCAAGACCGGGCAGGCGATTCAGAACGCTGCCGCGAAAGACGTGCGTGTCGTCGTCGTCGGCAACCCGTGCAACACGAACTGCCTGATCGCCATGATGAACGCTCCCAAGGTGCCGCGCGACCGCTGGTACGCGATGACCCGTCTCGATCAAAATCGTGCTCACAGCCAGTTGGCTCAGAAGGCGGGTGTCCCCGTCGGTTCGGTGAAAGGCTGCAATATCTGGGGCAATCACTCGGCCACGCAGTTTCCAGACTTCTATCACGCGCGGATCAACGGACAGCCGGTAACATCAGTGATCAAGGACGAAACCTGGCTGAAGACAACCTTCATCGACACCGTACAAAAACGTGGAGCTGCCGTGATCAAAGCCCGCGGAGCCTCCTCCGCCGCCTCGGCCGCGAACGCCGCACTGGACACCGTCAAGAGCGTCGTCCGCCCGACTGAGGCGGGGGACAGCTTTTCTGCCGCCGTGTGCTGCAAAGGGGATTACGGTATCGACTCCGACCTGATCGTCGGCTTCCCCCTGACCAGCAATGGCACGACCTGGAGGATCATCCCCGGCCAAGAGCACAATGAGTTTGCCCGCGAGAAAATCAACCTCTCGGTGAATGAACTGAAATCGGAGCGAGATGTGGTGAAAGATCTGTTGCCGGGCTAGTGCGTCTTCAAGACTTAAATCACGGGTTGTGAGCGGCAAGGCGTCAGCCGGCGTCAGCCCAATGGCACTTACTTTAGATAACACTTGAGATTGGCATGAGGTTTGCGCCAGTCAAATTGACACATTGGAAGGGAGTCAATTTGG
>JAYVSP010000879.1:0-2282 GCA_043775215.1 Planctomyces sp.
TTTCGCCTGGGACTCATTTCAGATTTTGTGTTTCGGATTTCCTTTGGATTTGGTTCTTCGGATTTAGGATTTTGTGTCAGGAATACAACGCCTTCGGCGATAACAATATAATGCGGTGTATGGCGTCGGTGCGATATTCGGACAACTCTTCCCAACACAGGCGGAGCGAATGGCGTTCGCAAAGTCTGCGGAGTATCGCGAACTGACGAAACTCATCGACAACCTCGCCGGTCCCGATGACGAACTCCCTCCAGCCGCGACATCCAGTGGCAAGCTTCTGGTTCGCCTGCCGTCATCGCTGCACTCGGCCTTGCTGAAGGAAGCGGAATTGGAAGGCGTGAGCGTCAACCAATTGGTCGTGGCCAAGCTCTCCGCTCAATTGCGAGACATGGCATTCCGCAGCCAGCTCTCAGAACCCGTAAAGCGACTCAAACACTGACTCGCACTCGTCAAGATCACGACAAATCGCCAAGCCTGACGGAAAGTTATCGCATGCAACATTTGACCGCCCAACCGCTGTCGTATGAATTCAGCCGCTACCGCGAACCGCGTTTGCGAATTCAGTCCGGCGAGACCCTCGTCGTGGAATCCGAAGACGCCCTTTCTGGCCAGATCCGCAAGCCAGGTGATCGGCGCGATCGCACGACGATGCCGTACAGCAATCCGCAGACAGGTCCGATCTGGATCGAAGGGGCCGAGCCGGGTGATTCGCTGGCGGTGACGATTCACGACATCAAACCGTTGATCGGTCAGTGCGCGACGTACACCGGTAGTCCCAAGCAACTCTGCGAGTGGCTGGGATCCGATTGCCCTCAAAACGCACACGTCATGCCGATTCGAGACGGGCTGATTCACTTCAGCGACCAGATCACGATTCCGTATGCGCCGATGCTCGGCTGCATCGGGACGGCTCCCGATGTCGGTTCGCCCACCGCGCTGCCAGCCGGATCGTACGGCGGCAACATGGACATCATTGAGGTCTGCCCCGGCAACACGGTCTATCTGCCGGTGCTTGTTTCGGGCGGATACCTCTATCTCGGCGATGCTCATGCCGCGATGGGACACGGCGAGCTGTCGGCCACGGGACTCGAAATGCCGGCCGAGACGACGATCACGGTGAAGCTCCTCAAAGGCAAGAAACTGTTGTCGCCGCGCATTGAATCGCCGACCGAGATCATGACGGTTGTCAGCGGCTGCCCGATGGAACGTTCGACGGCCGAAGCCTTCGCGCGGCTGATTCTGTGGATGGAAGAAGACTATGGCTGGAATCGCTGGCAGGCGTATGACCTGCTGACGCATGTGGCTCGACTGTCGATCGGATATTACGGGATCGGCACGATTGCGGCGAAAGTCGAGAAGCGGTATCTCTCGGCCGCTCCCGCGTCGGTCGGGACAATTCTTCGATAAGGTCTCTCATGCCTGAAGTCGTTCCGCATCCATTTTTATTTCGATTCTCGTTTCCCGTGCGTCGTCTTGATGATCTGCCGAAACGCGGCAAGCGGTTACTGGATTTGTCTGCGGAGTTCGCGTTACCCGATCTCAGCGAACTACAAGGGGCGCGGCCAACTGGCGAAGTGCGCATGGCCTGGAACGACGAGGGGCTTGGCGTGAGCATGCTGGTGCGCGGCAAGCAACATGATCCAGAAGGAGACGAGCGATTGCCGACAGCGGCGGACGGATTGCAACTCTGGCTGGACACTCGCAACACGCAGACGATTCATCGAGCCAGCCGTTATTGCCATCACTTCTGTTTCGCGCCGACCGGAGGCGGTCGTGATGGCGAGCAACCGTTTGGAATCCAGTTGCCGATTGCTCAAGCGCGAGAAGCGACGCCACTCGCGGCAAAGGGAAGTTTGCTCGTCACTGCGGAACAGTTGTCTGATGGCTATCGGCTGGAAACGTGGCTCGGCCGCGAACAGCTTCAAGGCTTCGACCCGGCCGCCAACCGCGACGCGGGAACCCCGACTCGATTGGGGTTTTTCTTCGCGATTCGGGACAGCGAACTCGGCCATCAGACGCTGACGGTCGATGACAGCTTTCCGTTCGCCTATGACCCGAGCCTGTGGAGCACACTTGAGTTAGTGTAGCCCGCTCGCGTGAGAGCGCGAGCGGTGCAGGTTTTTCTGTCGCGTCCCGTGACATTTCTAAATGACCGTGCATGATTTGTGTCGATCCGATTTGATCAGCCGGAACGCGCTAGCCCGAATTATTCGCGAGTCTGCCCAGTCTGCCCCGAGTCGAGCAGGGTGCAGAATTCAAGCCTGAAGCGCAAGCGAAGCAGA
>JAYVSP010000880.1:0-4242 GCA_043775215.1 Planctomyces sp.
GGCGCTCCACGAGACGTCAAACGGAGAATGACATCTTGTCGAGCGCCCGCCCTCGCTGGCGCTTCGGGTTAGTGTGGGCTGCCAGGATTTGTGGGCGCACCCGTTGAATCCCAATCTGCAATCGGCGTCACCAGGCGGACAATTCCTTCTCGCCACGGCGCCCGGCGGACAAGACGGAATCTGGCAATTCGCTGAGAGTGACCACTCCCAGCGCACGAGCCATGCGGTGACCCAATTCGGCGGCCAAGTTGTCTGTCCACTCGAACGATGCCACCAATTCGGACACGCCGAGTAACTCCGGAGCAGATTCGGAGGCACTCAGCAGCAAGCTGCCGTGCTGCAAAACTGCGCCGCGGCGACGACGTTGAGCACTTCCCAGAACCTTGTGTCCCTGCACGACCAAGTCGGGAGCCGCCTTGCGCTGGAAGCAAAGAAACGGCTCGATGCGACCGTCCGAATACTGACTCGCGGAATCCTGTCCGCGCGGCGTTGCGTCAACGCCACGCTCGTGCAGCCAGTCGATAACGATCGAATGCATCAGGTGATAAAGCTGATACGGCTGATCCGCCAGCGGATGATTCAGTGGAAGAGTACACGAGTAAGTCTGCTCGTGGTGGTGCAAGATCGCGCCGCCACCAGAAAGACGCCGCACGCACGGCAAATCTGCCAACCGCGGGTCGCTCAAACGTTCCTCCGGTTTCTGGAAATAACCCAGCGAGAGAGTGGCTTCGTCCCAGCGGTAGAGGCGGACGAACGTCATGCCGGTGCATAGTGACTCGTCGAGCAACGCGGCATCGACGGCCATATTCCACGCGCCGGAGTGCGGCAATTCGTCGAGGATCAGATGCACGGGGCCGGTCATGGCTTCCAGCTCAGAATGAGTTGCCGTCCCGCTTGGACTTCGTTCGGCCGAGAGACTGGCGTGGCGTGGGGTGCGTCGTGCAGGAATTCCGGAGACTCACCGAGAATTTCCCGGATCGCGTCGGCGAAGGCGTCCAGGGTCGCTTTCGATTCGGTTTCTGTCGGCTCGACCATCATGGCTTCGGGAACCACCAGCGGGAAGTAAACCGTCGGGGCGTAAAACCCGAAGTCGAGCAACCGTTTGGCAATGTCCAACGCGGAGATGCCTCGTTCGTTTTTCGGCTTTTCGGCTGAGGCGACGAATTCGTGCAGGCAACGCTCTCCGTGAGGAACCGGCAGCAGATCGCGGAGTTTCTCGCGCAGGTAGTTCGCATTCAGAACGGCTTGCTCGGAGACTTCCTTCAGGCCGGCTGCACCGAGCGTCCGGAGGTAGCAATAACCGCGCAACAGAATTCCGACGTTGCCGAAATGGCTCCGCACGCGGCCGATGCTTTTGGGCGGAGTCGTCAGCCCGTACTCTTCATTACATCCCTTCTGAATGCGCGTGACGATCGGTCCCGGCAAGTAGTCGGCCAGAAACTCACGGACGGCGATCGGCCCCGCGCCGGGGCCGCCAGAACCGTGCGGACCGGTAAACGTTTTGTGGACGTTGTAGTGCATCATGTCGCCGCCGAAGTCACCGGGGCGAGTGATGCCCAGAATCGCGTTCATGTTCGCACCATCGATGTAAACCAGTCCGCCGACGTCATGCAGCAGGTGCGAGATTTTGGCGATGTCCCGCTCGAAAATGCCGAGCGTGTTCGGATTCGTGATCATGAACACGGCGGTCTGTGCGTCGAGATGCGACTTCAAGTCTTCCAGATCGACCAGTCCGTTCGACGTATCTTTGAGTTGCACGCAGTCAAACCCGGCCAGCGCGGCGCTGGCGGGATTCGTGCCGTGAGCACTGGCGGGAAAGAGCACTTTTGTTCGCTGCTCACCGCGGTCGTGAAAGTATGCGGCGGCGCAAAGCAGTGCCGTCATCTCGCCGTGAGCCCCAGCCGCTGGTTGCAGAGACACGGCCGGAAGTCCGGCGATCTCACCGAGCATTTGTTGCAGCTCGAACAGAATCGCGAGCATCCCTTGCTGGCTGCTTTCGTCCTGATAAGGATGCAAATCCACCAACCCTGGCAATGACGCGAGCCGCTCATGCCGCTTCGGATTGTACTTCATCGTACAACTGCCGAGCGGATAGAAGTGCGTATCGACCGACATGTTCAACGTCGACAGATTCGTGAAGTGCCGAATGACATCCGGCTCGGTCAGTTCAGGCAATGCCGGCGGCTGATCTGTGATCTGCGAAGGAGGCAACAACTCGCTGAGTGGCCGGGCCGGAACATCGCTCGCCGGATAAATCGCCGCGCGGCGTCCCGGTTCCGACAGTTCAAACAGCAAATTCGTCGCTTGTCGATTCCGCATCTCGATCGCCTTTCCGCCGTGATAGAACCGGCTGTTGGCGCACGCTCTTCGGTCCTTTGCGTCCTTTCCAAAGGGGATAAAAAGGACGCAAAGGACCAAAGAGCTGCGCCAACAGCAACCTGAGTCCCAATCAACGAAACGTGTCGTTCTCGACTGTGAACTTTAGCTGTCTCAGCCCAACCTGTCAGGCCACCGGATCGTACGTGTGAATGACCCGTGGAGTCTCGTCCGTCGACTTCAGCCCGTTGGCAGAGTAATAGCGCACTCGTTCCAGCACGAAGCGGCGAACCCGGTGCGACGCGAATCCAATGCGTGAGTTCGCGACGGAACATTCGGGATCGTAGCTGTTGAGGTGATTGCGCCAGGTGGTGTTCTCCGAAATCAATTCGCCGATGCCAAAAGCACCCCAAGTCTGCGAATTTCCGTTGATGATTTCGAAGGCAAGATGATTGTTCTGTAGCCGCATCACCGACGTGTAGTGAATCTCTTCGTCGCTGAAATGCAGGGAGTCCCAATTGGTATTGCTGCGTGCCTGGACCATGTCATCGTTGTACCACAACTGAAGTTGGACCCCACCCGAAGCGAAGCCCGGCTGAGTGGCGCAGTTCAAATCGAAGACTCCTAGATTACCCGCCCCTGCCCAGGAAGGAGCCAAAACCGTGGTGATCTGTGGCGAATCCTTCTGCGGATCCGGAATTCCAATTTTCACGTACCAGTCTTCCTCGACGCGGATGATATTGCCGTCGCCGCCGCCGGCTGCGCGAGCCTGCGGTCGGCTACAAAATCCGGCGGTCGCCAGGGACGCGCCCCCAGCCAATCCGAGCAGGCGTTTGAAACATTCACGGCGGTTGATTCCGGCGGCGCGCACCGGGTCTGTCAGACGTTGCCTTTGCATGGCAGTCTCCTTGATGAAAGCTTGGAAAAGTAGATGACCTTCGGCAGCCTGGCTGTCTCGGAGAGACCCTGGGCTTTGCGTCCCCGCCTCGCGACGGGTTTGCCATTGTCGAGTCACGCTCCCATTGAGGAGGTGGCTACGTTGCGCAATGTCTTTGGGGACGAATTGCGCTTCTCGCGGATAGAACCGGAGCTTCCAAGGAGACCAATCAATCCTACGCCGCGCTCGGCGCGGGTCCAATTCCGCGTCGGCGCGGTTTGGATTTCGCGGCATCCCGTGATGCCATGACTGGATGGCTACGACATGTTTGCCCGCGAGTCGTCCGCCTCCACCAACCCCATGTCGGTGGAGCGAGCGACTCACTGGCTAGTGCGTCTTCAAGGAATCGAATCACGGGTTGTGAGCGGCAAGGCGCTAGCCGGCGCTAGCCGGCGCTAGCCGGCGCTAGCCGGCGCTAGCCGGCGCTAGCCGCCGGTTTTGCTGCCGGTTGTGCCACACCACCGGCGGCTAGGCGCTATCCGGCGTCAGCCCCCGGAGGAATCGCGAGTGTGGTTCTGGCCCAACGGGCCAAGACTCGGCAGCCCAGGGCAACGCCCTGGGTTTGATGGCGTCGAAAACGGTAAGCCCCTTCAGAGACGGGACGTTCGAAGACCGGACCAAGGCGGCGAGCCTCGATCAGCAGATGGGCGGTCTGTACTGCGTCCAGACCGACTACAATAATGATGGACTCATGGACATATTCATTCCGCGCGGCTCATGGCTGCCTTCTCACTTGTCCCAGCGACCAAGTTTGCTGCGGAACAACCGCGACGGGACGTTTACCGATGTCACGGGCGAGGCAAATTTACTGACCCCGACCAACTCGACCAGTGCCACGTGGGCGGATTACGACAACGACGGTTCTCTTGACCTGTTCATGTGCTGCCAGAAGCAACCCTGTCTGCTCTACCACAGCAAGGGAGATGAAACCTTCGAGGAAGTTTCAGTCCGCGCCGGCCTGCCAGACGACCTGACTGGCTGCCTGGGCG
>JAYVSP010000881.1:0-2705 GCA_043775215.1 Planctomyces sp.
TTCATTCTTCTTTGCCTTGTTCGCCGTCCTGATCCGTGTTCAATCCGTGTTTCATCCGTGGCTTTGAAACTTGCCTCCCCGGAACACCGGAAGAGCCAAAAGAAAAAACCGAAGGAACACAGATGTCCCTTCGGCTGTCGAGTTTTTCAGTAGATTTTCGGTGAATTAACGGCGGCCATAGCCACCGCGACCACCACCGCCTCCTCCACCACCACCTCCACCACCTCCGCCGCGGTCTTCGCGAGGTCTGGCTTCATTGACCGTCAGCGGACGACCGCCGTGGTCCTTTTCGTGCAGACCCTTGATTGCGGCGTTGGCCGAGCTGTCATCTGCCATTTCGACGAAACCGAAACCCTTGCTGCGGCCTGTGTCCCGGTCTTGAATGACCTGGGCACTCCGCACTTGGCCGAATTCGCCAAACATTTCTTCCAAGTTTGAGCTTGTCACATCATAGCTCAGATTCCCAACGTACAACTTCTTTGCCACCGTCTCGCTCCAGAAAAAAGCAGGCCCGACCCATATGGACTTTCTGGGTCGGATTGAAAGGGGCCAGAGTGGTGGCCCACCAGGTGGAAAGGCGAGAGAGCAGGCAGCAAGCAGATTCGAGTAGAACCAACGCCACAAATCGCGTCGTCCAACCAACCACCCGCAGTATATGCAGATTGTCACCCGCTCTGCGAGAGCACGATTCCTCATTCTTTGGTCAGCGGAGTATTTCGTCATGCCTCAGAATGCGAAGCGGACTTGGACCTGGCGGTGTTTTAGCGGTGGAATAGCCGCCGGGTGGACCAATGGTTGACTGGTGGTCACACATTCTTCCCACTGGGGAATTTTGCCTTCACGGTAAAACCGCTCAACATAACGCCAATCAGTGGCGACGAAGTCCGAGAACCACGGGTCCAAGTGTGTGACCCCCACATCGTGCAGCAGTTGCAACCCGAATCGCGCGGCTTCGAATTCATAGTCGCGCAGCACTTGCAGGAATCGCTCTTTCTCCGGCGTGTGTTGCAGCGCGTCCAGTTTGTGTTCCAGCGACGGCGCGACCCATTGGACCGAATGTCCGAAAAGGTGCAACAGAATAAAACATTGCATCTCGAAGCCGACGTCCGGGTCGATCACGATCTGCCGCCCGTCGAAGGTGCCAGTTCGCGGCGGCTCCAAGTCGCGGTACTCGATAGCGAAGCCATATTTCACGATTGCGGATGTCGCGCGACTCCACAATCCGACGAGGTGGTCTGTCCCCAAGTGGCCGACAAGCTGCTCGCTGGAGTTGCGATTTCCGACCAATTCGCTGCCGGAAATAATCATCCCAGAACTTTCTGGAACCGCTCGACCGCCTCTTGGACTTTTTCGCGGCTGTTAAAGGCACTCAGGCGGAAGTAACCTTCGCCCGCCGCGCCAAATCCACTTCCGGGCGTGCCGACGAGGTGAGCCTGCGACAGCAGCCGGTCGAAGAAGTCCCAACTCGACAGATTGTTCGGCGTCTTGAGCCACACGTACGGCGCGTTGACTCCACCGTGAACTTCAATGCCGACCCGTTGCAAGCCGTCGCGGATCAGCTTGGCGTTGGTCAGGTAGAATGCGATCATCTCGCGAATTTGCGGCTTGCCTTCCGGCGAGTAAATCGCGGCGGCAGCTTGCTGCACCGGGTACGAGACGCCGTTGAATTTGGTGCTCTGGCGTCGGTTCCACAGCGAGTGGATGTCAACACTCTGACCAGATGACGTCTTTCCCTTCAGGGCCTTCGGTACGACCGTGAATGCACAGCGAGTCCCCGTGAAACCGGCGGTCTTACTGAAGCTGCGGAACTCGATGGCGACTTCCTTCGCGCCGGGAATCTCGTAGATCGAGTGCGGCACCGTCGGATCGGTGATGTATGCCTCGTAGGCCGCGTCGTACAGAATGGTCGCGTCGTTCGCTTTCGCATAGTCGACCCAGCGAGTCAGCGCTTCTTTGGTGATGACCGTGCCCGTCGGGTTGTTCGGGAAGCAAAGATAAATCAGATCGACCTTCCGGTCCGGCAGCGCGGGAGAAAAGTTGTTGGCAGCGGACATCGGAATGTAGACCAAGCCACCGTATCGGCCGGACTCATCCACCGGACCGGTGTGTCCCGCCATGACGTTGGTGTCGACGTAAACGGGATACACTGGATCGGTCACGGCGATGACGTTGTCGTCGCCGAAGATATCAAGGATGTTCCCCGTGTCGCACTTCGAGCCGTCCGAGATAAAAATCTCATCGGCCGCGACGTCGGCTCCGCGCGCTTGATAATCATTCTGCGCGATGGCATTGCGTAGAAAGTCATAGCCCTGCTCGGGACCGTAACCTTTGAACGATTCGCGGCGAGCCAATTCATCGACCGCTTTGTGAAACGCCTCGACCACCGCCGGGACGAGCGGTTCGGTGACGTCGCCGATCCCCAGCCGAATGATGTTGGCGCCAGGATTCTGGGCAGCGAACTTCGTGACGCGGCGGCCGATCTCGGGGAAGAGGTATCCTGCTTTGAGCTTCAAATAGTTTTCGTTGATTCGGGCCATGATGCTTCTGGTTGGTGAAAAAAGGGAAAAAGCCGGTGTCATTCGGCCAGCGAGTTTAGACTTAGCCGAAACGCGAAACAATCAAGCCCACATGGCGAAACAGGGCAGGCTAATCTTTCAAAATGGGCAAACGATGCCGAGATGTAACCCGAAGCGTCAGCGAGGGCG
>JAYVSP010000882.1:0-3351 GCA_043775215.1 Planctomyces sp.
ATGAACATCTGCAGGATGAAATTTCAAAAATCAGATTTCAAATTTCAGATGCCTTCGAATTTGAGATCTGAAATTTGAGATCTGAAATCTCGGAAACAAGAAATGCACAGCCCCATCGAACGCCCCGGAGGTGATCGCGACATCTCTCCCGCGCCCCGGTGGCGAATGACTTTATCTGTCAGGACCGCATCTGGCCAATCCCGTCGTCACTTCAGCGGCAGGAGTTTGACATTTTTGTACCAGCAGTCGCGGCCGTGGTCTTGCAGTCCAATGTAGCCTTTGCGCGGATGAGTCTTGTAGGCCACATCAAACTTGTGAGCGCTGCCGTCAGCGCGTTTGTTGGGTTCGGGCCACTCGTCGAAGTTCATCTGTGAGACCGCTTCGCCGTTGAGTTCCACCGCGAGGATATTGCGGTCGCTGGTGATGACGATGTGGTTCCACTCGCCAGCGGGTTTCATGGCGTTCTTGGTTGGCTTGACCAAGTCGTAGATCGCGCCGGTGTCGTGGAAGCCGGCAGTCGTGGTGTCGTCGACGGCGATCTCGATGCCGTTGAAGCCAATGTCCTTGCCAGGACGAGGCGCCAGTGGAAAGGTGCGGACAAAGATTCCGCTGTTGCATTTCGGGCTGATCTTAAAGTCGAGCGCCAGCTCGTAGTTCTCCCAAACTTTCTCGTGGATCAGCATGTAGTCGCACGGATGTGGATTTAGGCTACGATCTTGCACATGTGTGTCGGGCAGCGACTTTTCTTTGATTGACATCCAACCTTTGGTCGAATGGCCATCGAACAACAGCAACCAACCGTCGGTTTTTTCTTGGTCGGTTAGTGCATTGTCGGCGGCGGCGGTGGCCGATGAACCGGCAATCACAAAGAGAATCGGAACAATCCATACGATGAGATTCATCTGCGGTTTTCCTTTTGGGTCAACAGTTTGGCCGCCCACTCGGCATCCGCCATCGAAGACGGCGGACGGAGCGGTTCCGAATAGTCAATGTCTTCCGAGTAGCGACCTTTCTCGTAGATTTGGTCGATTACCGATTGCAAGTCGAGCAACACATCACGATCGGTCGGACGCAGCGGAATCGGTACGGCTGGCAATCGCTGAGTCAGAGGCAAACGACACGCCCAGCCTTTTTCCAACTCACCCGCGCGACTGACCCATGCTTGGTAGGTTGTTCGGTCTTTTTGTTTCAAGTAATCCACGGGCATGATCAGCGAGCGGTCGCCGGCGCGCGTCAGATCGATCTCCACCAGGTTGACGTCGGCGTCACGGCATTCCTGTTGCTTCTGCTGATACTTCGTCAAACCGTCGCCACGTCGCTTGTTGGTGGGGCTGACAAACTCGATCACGGTGATGACTCGTCCGCTAGACCGCGCGTCACGAATCTCTAGAAATCGCTGCTTGATCTCGCGCTTCCGCAAATGCACGCAGACAATCTCTGCGACAGCCGTTGCCACTCCAGCAGTGTCCCATGTTGGCTCAACGAGTCCGCGTTCCAAGACGGAGACATCCGGGGCAATGTCTCGCAACTCCCCTTCATCCGATGCCACGATCGATCGCTCTTCCGACCACGCCAACAGCCCAGGCGGCAACAGCGGATTAAGGGCATCGCTCGCGTAGATGTTTAACCGCGAATGCACGTCGGACCAACGCAATTCGAGATACGGGTCCATGCCGGGAAACGGGCTTTTCATGTTGTGACTCCGACGATTCGACGAACGGCCAAACTGACACTCAGACGCCGCTGCAACAGTTTAATCACGCGCCGAGTGAGTATATTCATGAAATGCTCCCGCTTTTGAAGCTCACAACGTCCAGCCGGCGCGGTATTCGGTGTGAATGTACTGGTTGAGGTCCGGCGCATTCTTCACCTTCAGATTCTCGCTGTCCCATTCGATGCGCGTGCCGGGACTGCGCATCGACAACACTCCCAGCAACACGGTCTCAGTCATCGGGCCGGAGTACTCGAAGTTGTCGACCGGGCGTTTGCCTCCCTTGCAGGCTTGATACCACTCGTCGTAGTGGCCGGGCGAGCGGTCCATCGTCTTGGGCACGGACTTCGCCTGTTCGAGCAACGTGCCAGGCAGAAGCTGAGGCACGCCGCCGTGTGAGCCGTGATACATCTTTCCTTTGCTACCGACGTAAAGCACACCGTTGCCCGGCAATCGTTGACCGGACGGCATCTCGGCCGGAGTGGGCGGCATCAGTCCGCCTTCGTACCAGGTCATCGTCACGGGAGGCTGCTTGCCGTTTTCGCGCGCGGGAAATTGGTACGTGACAATCGCAGCGATCGGAAACGTCTCGAAATTCAGTTTGTTGTCCGGCAAGAGAGTGCCATCGTGAGTGGTGCTGGATTCGACGGAGGTCGGCGCTCCCAGGTTCAACGCCCAGACGGGATGGTCGATGATGTGGCAGCCCATGTCGCCGAGTGCTCCGGTGCCGAAGTCCCACCAGCCCCGCCAACCAAATGGAGCATACGCCGAGTGATATGGCCGCTCTTTGATCGGCCCCAGCCACAAGTTCCAATCCAGCGTCGGCGGCACCTGCGGGGTGTCGGTCGGACGGGCGATCCCTTGTTTCCAAAGCCGGCCCGCGCGATCCGTCCAGACGTGAACTTCGCGCACATCGCCGATCACGCCCGCCTGAATCCATTCGTTCGTCAGCCGCGAGCCTTCCGAAGCGTGACCTTGATTGCCCATCGACGTGACGACCTTCGCCGCGCGCGCCGCTTTGGTCAGCTCGCGGCATTCGTGCAGAGTGTGTGTCAGCGGCTTCTGAACATAGACGTGCTTGCCCGCTCTGATCGCCGCCATTGCCGCGACCGCATGAATGTGATCCGGCGTGCCGACCGTCACCGCGTCGATGTTCTTCGCTTCTTTGTCGAGCATCTCGCGAAAATCTTTGTACCGCCGCGCCTCCGGATGTGCATTGAACGTTCCAGCCGCGCGACCCTCATCCACGTCACACAGCGCGACAAAGTTGGCGCCGAGCTTGGTGAGCGTCGCGATATCACCGCCGCCCATGCCCCCTGCGCCGATCCCAGCAATGTTGACCCGCTCGCTCGGCGGCGTCTGTCCCGCTCCACCCAGGACGTGTCGCGGCACAATTGTGAACCCAAATGCCGCAGCCGTCGTCGCTGCCAAGAATGTTCGACGTGAGGACTTCACAGTATTTGTTCGAGCGTTGTGCGGACTGGTCATAGCAACTCCTGGTTTGAGGAAAAAGAAGATCGATGCGAAGTCATGTGAAGTAACCCGAAGCGTCAGTTTTGAAGTTGCGCTGTTGTCCTGGCCCAAAGGGCAAAAACTCGAAAGCCCAGGGCAGAGCGGAGCGGCGTCAGCCGCGTAGCGCC
>JAYVSP010000883.1:0-5397 GCA_043775215.1 Planctomyces sp.
ATTGAGAGATGTTTAACCGCAACGCCATCGGCGTGCGCGAGTCGTATCCACCGCGCCCACGCCGATGGCGTTGGGGTTAAACAAAGCATCAATCTTGCCTGTACTGAAGAATAACAACGATGAAATGAGACGATTTGATGCTTGACGAGAACGGCACGAAACCACTAAAAAACCCGCAGGAATAGGCAGTTTTCACCAAGTAACGTGGTTCGGCCGGCTTGATTCGAGTCCTAGTCGAGGAGTTGTGTCTCGGTTGGGACACGAGCCAAACTACAAACATTCAGTCGCCAGTCGTTTGGCGGCTGAAGGTTTTGTTTTTTGCGCACGTCATGGTGCCGAACAGCAATTCCGCAATCTATCGCTCAGACGCTCGTGGCCTGGTGGATTCGCTTCAACGGGATCATTCGACCTACAAGGGGCGGACGACAGTTGAGGACCGCATTTCAAAGAGCGGCCGATAAACTGCTTCTCCACCCGCAATTAATTATTGAGACATGTCATGCCACACAGCCAGGACTTGATTGCTCGGCTTCGAGCCGTTGTTGGCGAGGGCGGACTGCTCTTCAATCCTGAAGAATTGCTCGTCTATGAATGCGACGGCTACACGGTTGAGAAAAAGGCTCCCGATGTCGTCGTCTTTCCAACCTCAACAGAACAAATTGTCGGGGTCGTGCGGCTGTGCAATGAACTCAACGTGCCGTTCATTCCTCGAGGAGCCGGCACCAGTTTGGCCGGCGGGACGTTGCCGGTCGGCGGCGGAGTCATGATCACGCTGACCAGGATGAAGCGGATCATTGAGGTCAATCTGCGAGACCGGTACGCCGTCGTCGAGCCGGGTGTCGTGAATCTGCATCTGACGAATCACCTCAAAGAGACCGGCTACCACTATGCACCGGACCCTTCCAGTCAGGGAGCCTGCACGATTGGCGGCAACGTGGCGACGAACAGCGGCGGTCCGCACACCTTGAAGTACGGCGTCACGGTCAATCATGTGCTGGGCGTTGAAGCGGTCATGCCCGATGGCAGCATCGCTCAATTCGGTGGACCGTGCGAAGACGGACCGGGCTATGACTTAACCGGGCTGTTTGTCGGCAGTGAGGGAACCTTCGGAATCTGCACGAAGGTGTGGGTGCGGCTGACGCGCAATCCAGAGTCGTATCGCACGTTGCTTGGCGTGTTTGAAACAGTCGGTGCCGCGACGCAAGCAATCAGCGCGATCATCGGAGCGGGGATCGTTCCGGCGGCGCTGGAGATGATGGACCAGGGGATCATCGGGGCGCTGGAGGCCGCGTTTCATTTTGGATTTCCGCTCGATGCCGGAGCCGTGTTGCTCATCGAAGTCGATGGACTGGAAGTGGCCGTCGAAGAGGAAGCAGTTCGCATCGAAGACATCTGCCAACAGAACGGTGCTCGCGAAGTTCGCCGCGCCCGCGATGCGAAAGAACGGCTGTTGCTGTGGAAGTGCCGCAAGCAGGCGTTTGGAGCGATCGGCCGGCTGAGTCCGAGTTACTGCACTCAAGACGGCGTTGTGCCGCGCACGAAGCTGCCGGAGATTCTTGAATTCATCACCGACTGTGGCCGGCGTCACGACCTGCGGATCGTCAACGTGTTTCATGCTGGTGACGGTAACATTCATCCGATCCTGCTGTTCGATGAGCGCAACGCCGAGCAAGTCCAGCGAGTGCTCCTCGCCAGCGACGAGATTCTGTCCAAGTGCCTCGACCTCGGCGGCAGCGTCACGGGTGAGCATGGCATCGGCGTCGAGAAGATCAGCTTCATGGACAAGCTCTTCGCCCCTGATGACCTCGCCGTGATGAGGCAGCTTCGCGACGTCTTCAATCCCGACAACCGTTGTAGCCCCGGCAAGATGCTGCCGACGTCCGGCGGCTGCGGCACCGAATCGCATCCCCACAAAATTCACCCCGGCCGACGAGCGGCGCTGTGAACGAGAGTTTCATGCCTGACCACGAAGAATACCTTCCCACTACGCAAGACGACCTTGCGAAGTTTCTCACCGACAACGCGCGTCGCCCGATTGTTCCCGTCGGCGGCAGCACGGTCGTGTACCGTCACGAACGGACATCCGAAGCCGCCATCGCCGTTCGCTTGGAAAAGCTCAACCGCGTGATCGACTACCCGGCTCGGGACATGACCATCACGGTCGAGGCCGGCATTCGGATGTCCGATCTGACGAACATTCTCAAGGCCGAGAATCAGCGGTTGCCGATCGACGTGCCGCAGGCCGAGCAAGCCACGCTCGGCGGTGTCATCGCGACGAACTGGTCCGGACCGCGGCGGTTCGGCTGCGGCACGATGCGAGATTACGTCATCGGCATCTCAGCGATTGACGCCTCCGGCCGGCTGTTCAAAGCGGGAGGGCGAGTCGTCAAGAACGTCGCCGGCTACGACCTGTGCAAGTTGCTGGTCGGCTCGCACGGCACACTGGCCATCATCACGCAGGTGACCTTGAAGCTGCGACCATGTCCGGAGACGTCGGCTCTGGTGTGGATGAGCTTGGATTCGTTGCAACAGATCGACGCGGTCCTGGCGAAATTGCTGACCTCGGCCACGCGGCCGATGGCGATTGAGGTGTTGAATCCGCAAGCGGTCTTATCGCTTAACGGAATGCAGGGAACGTGTGAAAACAATGTCGCACAGGCGAGCGGGGCGGCGTCAGCGCTCAGTTCTTCGACGGGCAGCGTGACCACCGGGGGGCTGACGTCGCCCCGCTCGCCAATTCTTTCAGAGGGACCGTGT
Organism: Planctomyces sp.; assembly: GCA_043775215.1. Taxonomy (GTDB): domain Bacteria; phylum Planctomycetota; class Planctomycetia; order Planctomycetales; family Planctomycetaceae; genus SXKJ01. The sequence goes on from JAYVSP010000883.1 coordinate 2,758, forward strand.
GTGTTATGCATTGGGTACGAAGGGGCGGAACACGAGACGAATTGGCAAGCCAAAACGCTCGTCGCCGAATGCCGTCCGTTTGAGCCGCGCTCCACTCAGACGCTGACTGGTCCAGCGGCCGATCCGTTGTGGGCCGCACTGACCGACTTTGCGATCGTGGATTCATTGCTGTCATTCAAAGCCAACTTGCTGCCATCGCGGACAATGGAGTTTCTGCAACTCGCGAGTGATGCCGGGATCGCAGCGCAAACTCATGCCGGCAACGGCATCGTCATCGGTCACCTCCCGAGCGACGTGACCTCAGCGGCTGTCGCCGACACGGTACTGCAACCACTTCGCGAGTGTGCTCGATCTTGTGGCGGCGACCTGATCATGCTGGACCGCCCCGCCAAACAATCGTCCGTTTGGATGCAGCGTGTGAAGCAGAACATGGACCCGCTGAACTTGCTCAATCATTCTTGCTGAGCCGCAATTTCCAAATCAAATCCGCCAAAGAGTTTAGTTGGCGCGACCGGCGTTCCTCGCGCGGAGTGATGAGGGCTGCTTTCTTTGCGTTCCAGGTGCGACGACACGAATTGACCCATTTTCGGCGTTTGCTGTACAAGCCGCCCGCATTGGGAAATCAAGTGCGTCACGATCTGTGCAAATCAAGACAATTCTTATGAGTGATCTTTCCGGCGGCACGCGTCTAGAGCCACGAGACATCGGGCTGTTGTCGTTATTTTGTGGGCTACTCTTTGGTGCGGGCCTAGTCTGTGGCGGCGAGCTGTCTTGGTCGGAAGCGATTGTGCCACAGACAGCTCGCACGATGTTGGAAGGCGGTGATTGGCTGGTCCCGAAGCGTGGCGGCGGGCCGTGGCTGGAAGGGGCTCCGCTGGCGCAGTGGTTGATGGCCAGCGTCTGGTCACTGTTCGGCGGTGAGCGGCATGTCTGGCTGGCACGGCTTCCTTCGGTCTTCTGCGCGTTCGCGACCGTGTTGATCACGGCTCATTTGGGGGCCACTTGGTTCGGACGAACGGCCGGAGTATTAAGCGGCCTGATCTTGGCGACGACCAGTCAGTTTGCCGGTCAATCTTGGCGTGCGAATGACGTGACGCTGCTGACGTTTCTGGTCACAGTTTCACTGGCGTTGTTCACTCGCGTCGAACTGGCTCGCGATGGGGAAACCGCTCGCCTTGGTCGTGGCTTGTGGCCGAAGTTGCTGGGGGCGCGGCCGGTGCGAGTGCTGCTGCTGTTCGCACTGTTGGGAGCGACGAACCTCACCGGACCGCTGTGGCTGGGGCCGGCCTGTGTGGCAGTGCCGATAGTCGGGTTCTTACTGTGGAATTGGGATGCTCTCCGAGTGGAGCGTTATGTCTGGCTCTGGGGCTGGTTGCTCGCGGCCGTGATCGGAGCGGCCTGGCCGTTGTCCATCGCGGCACAGTTTCCCGATGCCTGGGATTTTTGGTCCTTTGATTTGAGCATGCGACTGATGGGAGAGGACGCAGGTTTCAGTGCGGCGGTCGCGAAGCCGATGTGGTTTTATGCGGCGATCTTGCCGTGGATGTTGGCTCCCTGGTCAGTGGTTGTTCCTGCGGGAATCTGGATGGTGCGGCACGAGGCCCTCGCTGAAAGATATTCGCCGCAGCGATTCCTGTGGTGCTGGGCCGGCCTCTGGCCATTGGTCATCTCTTTGATTTCGGGCAAGCACCCGCACTATCTGCTGCCGAGCCTTCCGGCTTGGTCGCTGTTGGCTGGCTTGGGGCTGTTGTGGCTGCGCAACCGGATTCGCGAGTGGCCAGAATGGGCTTGCCGTCCGTGGCCATTGGGAGCAATTCTGGTGCTGCCATTAGCCGTGTGGTTGCGGTTGTCTCACGCGGCGATCGGGGGTTGGCATGGTGCTCCGTTGTGGCTGAGTCTCTGCCCATTGGTCGCTGCGATTTGCGTCTGGAGCTTACGTCGCGATGACTTCAGCCGAGCAGCGCGAACGATTTTCGCCAGCTTGGCTCTGTTGCATGTTGTCGGCTTTTGGGAGTCTGGCACACGGCGCGAACCGCAACTCCGCGCGGACGCGGCATTCTTGAAGCACGTACGCTCGGCCGTGCCAGACTCGGCCGCATTGGTGTTGGATATGAGCATCGGCGGGGCGAAAGGCTCTTGGTGCCAATTCCTGCTGGGTGAGCGAGCGACGCCGGTACACAACCTTACATTCCTGCCGGAAGCCACCGAACCGGACCGTGACGCGTACGTCGTGACTGATGGCACAAACCGCGTGCTGCTCGATCGCTTCGGGAGCGTTATGCTGATGCTCAACAGCAGCTCGGCCAATGAACCTTCGTTGATGCTCTATCGCCTGGCATGGCGAGCCGACTCGCCACGTCTGACCTCTCGCACCCGCGAGATTTCGCCGATGCAGTCGAAATTCCAATCGCTCGGTCCGTACTTGGAACCGCGATTGCGAATCGGAGCATCGTCAGCCGAGAAGTGGTGATCGTTGCGAGCGCAAAGATTTCAGCGAAGCGTTGCCTCAGACCGAGCGCACCCGATCCCTCGTTCGCAACACCTACTAAATGACCGTGCGTGATTCGTGTCGATTGTCAATGTTTGATTCACCATCAGCCGGAACGCGTTAGCGTCCGGTTTTCGCCGATCCGAACCGGA
>JAYVSP010000884.1:0-2350 GCA_043775215.1 Planctomyces sp.
TGCAGGTGCGTGTAGCCCATCTCGTGGCAGTACTCGACCAGCATGTGAGCCAGTTCGCGATAGCTGTAATAGGGGCGATCCGGCTCTTGAGGCCGCCGCCAGCTTCCGAGATGAACCTCGTAAGTCGCGATTGGCTGCTCAAACCAGTTGGTTGATTCGCGGCGTTTGCGCCAGTCGGTGTCATGCCACTCGAAGTTGCCCAGATCGTAGACGATCGATGCGGTCTTCGGCCGAAACTCGCAGGCGAATGCATACGGGTCGGACTTCTCGATGACGTGACCTTCTGGCGTCCGAATACTGAATTTGTATGGCGAACCGTTGCCGAGTCCCGGCACAAAGCCGGTCCAGACACCGGCATCACTGCCGTTGAGCCAAACCCCGCCGTGCTTCCAGCCGGTCTTGTCCGACAGGACGGAGACTTCACGAGCGTTTGGAGCCCACACGGCGAACCGCGTTCCATCCACGCCGTTGACACGATCCAAATGAGCTCCGAAGTGCTGATACATGGAGGCTTGATTTCCGTCAGACGTTGGAATTGAGGGCCGGATCGCTGTCAATCGACGACGATCATGTTTGGGCGGCGAATTCTGCCGCCAGGGAACCGTAGCGCGGCGGCGCAACCGCGTGTAAACGCTCTCATCCATGAAAGCACTCTGTCCGTCATTAGTTGTTTGAATTGTAGGAGAATTATGGTCGAGTTGCTCCGCAAGTCGGTCCAGAGTCGCGGAGCGACTCCGCCACATTAACCGATATCAAGTCGACACGTTCCGAAAGACTCTTGAAATCGATTTCGCCAGCACAACGCGTTCCGCCGCGCGGAGAAAGCCGCGGCAATGGCATTCTGAAAAAATGGACTCAAGTTTCCGAGAGCGGGCAGCCATCTTCGAGCAGCTTTCCCGCGTTGCCCGCTTGGAAAACTCTGCCAGTCGCATGGCTTTCAGCAATCGCAGCGGCGGTACTCTAGGCCGTTTGTCCAAACGACTCAAGAAAAGGTCAGGACTTCAGTGATTGGGGTTAGACTCTTGGCAGCCGAATTCGGGTGCGGAGGTGGGGCGATAGGGTGGTGGGGAGACGGCTCTTTCACCTCTTCTCCCCACCGCCCCAGCTCCTCACCTCCCTATCCGAATTCAGGGAGCCTCTTCATGGACATGCACCGCAAAGCCATTTTGATTGTCGGGCCAATCGTGCTCGTCGGCACCTGTTTTCTTCTAACGATGGGCAGCCCACGCGAGGCAGCGACAGCCACACAGCCGCCGAATCGGTTGTTGGTGGATGTGGTCGAGCCGCTCCAGGACGACACGAATTCGCGGCTGCGACAAGCGTGTGAGGCAGCCGCTCAGGACTTGCTGCCGCGGCTCGACCGCTCGCAGGCGATCCTCATTCGGCCGCCGTATGTCATTGCCGGTGACATGTCCGACGAGGTGCTGGAGCGTTTATATCGCGATGTGATCCGCCCGACCGAGCGGGCGTTGTCTGTCAGTTTCTTCGACGCTCGGCCGACCGAGCCGATCACAATCGTCGCGTTCACCGAGGAGTCCGCGTTTCGCGAGTTCGCTCGCCGCATCGACCGGCGGAAGTCGGATTCCTACTACGGTTACTATTTGCGAACGCAGCGGCGACTCGTCGTCAACATCTCGACCGGAGCTGGCACGCTGGCCCACGAACTGACACACGCACTGGCTCATTTCGACTTTCCCAAGATGCCCGAGTGGTTCGACGAAGGGCTGGCGTCACTCTTCGAGCAAAGCGAATTCAGCGACAACGGCCGACGCTTGGCGGGAGCCGACAACTGGCGCGTGCATCATGTGCTGCGCGCCTTGCACGACAACCGTCTGCGGCCGACATCTGAACTCGCCGATCACGGCCTGCGCACCGAGCAACAGGCAATCGACTATGCACAAGCTCGATACCTCTGCCTCTTCTTGCAAGAGCAGCAGCTTCTGGAGCCGTATTACCGCAAGCTGCGTTCTCGTTCGGAGACCGACCCCACCGGATGGCAGACGCTGGTCGATTTGCTCGCAGCCGAAAAACCCGCCGACATCGACACGGAGTTCCGTCGCTGGGTCGTGAAGTACCACAAAACTCAGCGTCAAAAAACCGTCAGCCGCGAGCGGAATACGCTGTCGATGAAGCCGATGCCAGACCCGGCATAGTCGAATCGTAGTGCAGGCTGCTCGCCTGCATTGGCGTTGCCTTGGCGACGCTGCTCAGGCAAGCCGCCTGAGCACGGGCACTTAGGACTCGTGCAGAAACAATTTGGTGATTTGGAGCCGAGCCCGTCAGGAAGCGGTGACCTTTGCCCGCTTCCTGACGGGCGCGGCTCCGGAATTAGTTTCTGCACGCGTTCTTA
>JAYVSP010000885.1:0-3538 GCA_043775215.1 Planctomyces sp.
GCCTGGGACTCATTTCAGATTTTGTGTTTCGGATTTCCTTTGGATTTGGTTCTTCGGATTTAGGATTTTGTGTCAGGAATACAACGCCTTCGGCGTTAACGAGGTAGCGCTCATCGACTTGGCGAGTCAAACTACACGAGTTTCGTCTGGCAGGCGGCCGGAATGAGTCTGCCACCAGCGGAACGCGTCGGTTTGGCCCCAGCGGTTCATGCACTGCGCGGCGCTCAAGATCGCGAGGATTTCGCACATTGACTGCGGGCGATCGGCCGGATCTTTTGCCAAACAGTCTACGACCAATTCATCGAGTTCATCGGGAATCGGCGTGGAGATCAAGCACGATGGTCGCGGCACGGGTGAGTTCATGACTTGATAGAACAAGTCGGCTTCGCTTTTCCCCTGAAATACATCGCGCCCAGTCAGCAGGAAAAATGCGACCGCCCCGAAGGCATAAATGTCCACTCGAGGATCGCTGATTTCCGGGTTCCGCAGACGTTCAGGAGCGATGTACAACGGCGTGCCGGCCAGTGTGCCGGTCTTGGTGATGCTCTTCGAGTCGTCCTCGGAAACATTCTTCACCAAACCAAAGTCAAGCACTTTGACGACGTCGTATTCTCCAGCCTGCTCGCAGACCATGATGTTTTGCGGCTTGATGTCACGATGCACTAAATTCAGAGCGTGAGCTTCGCGCAGCGAACCGCAAACTTGTCGTAACACATGAATCACTCGCGATGACGGCAGCGACCCGCCAATTGACACCAATTGAGCCAGCGTCAGGCCGGGCAGGTACTCCATCGCGTAGTAAAAGATTCCTTCGGGTGTGTGGCCGTAATCGAAAATCTCGATCGTATTGGGATGCGACAGTTGGCTGGCGAGTTGGACTTCGCGATCGAACCAAGCCAGCCCCTGCTGCGAAGAGTGTTCGGGTTTGAGCAGTTTGATTGCTGTCGGGCGTTTGAGCAGCGCGTGCCGAGCCAGATAAACCGATCCCATGCCGCCTTCACCGATCGCTCGCACCAACGTGTATTGGCCGACTTGAAGATGCACGCCAATTTCTCGATTCCTCTTCAATAGCGAGAGCACCCACCACGAAATCAACCCCAACGACGCCATGAGCACTGCGAACATCACTGTGAATGTGTAATCGACGTAGCGCAGGGCCGCGAACGCTTCCGAGCAGTCGATCTCGGTCGTGATGCCGAATCCCCGATTCGGCAGCCATTTCCACGCCCCGATCACCGGCACGCCGCGATAGTCCCGATAGCCCTCCAGGTTAGTGCCATCTTGTTCGGCTGTGGCGAATTGAGCCATCAGGGTCAAGGGCTGAGCCGCTCGGGGTCGGTTCGGCTGAAAGCCTTCCGTCATGTCACCGCCGGGATCGCGAATCTCCAGCAGCAGGCTGGAATGTGACTTCGGCGAATTGGGAATCAATCCTAATCGTCGCAAATCGTCGTTGAAGCGGCTTTCGGAAAGCATGATCCCATGCTTGTCGAAGGCGTATGTCTCTCCCGTCAGGCCCGGACGTACTCGCATCAGGATTTGGGAAAAACGCTGCTCCAGGTCGAGTCCTCGGACCACAAACACCCCGACGATCTGCTGAGCGGCAAGGTCGCTCATCGGCAGAACCAGCGTCATGACCGGATGTGGAAGTACGTCGCTATCGCCGGTGAGCGTGGCGTCTTTGACATGCGGCATTCGGATCAGAGTTTCGCCGCGCAATGCCTTTGCCAGAATTGCTCCACCCGCTTCCGATGCATGCTTGCCGCGGAGGAGAGGATTCGCGGAATCGACGATGACTCGCAACTGCGGACTCCACAGCGTGAAGACCGACGCTCGGCCCAGTGTTGTTTGAAAGTGCTGTTGAAGGCCGCTAAATCTGGCTTGAAGATCGCTCTGCTCATGCTCGGTGAGCTTCCCCTTCTCGTCGAAGGCCCCGTCGTTCAACTCGGTGACTGTCTTTTGCAGCAGAGGATTGATTTGCACAATTCGGAATCGTTCGGTCTCCAGATCGAACCAGTTTTCGATCGCGGCAACATCGGCATCCAGATGCGTTTGCACTTCGGTGCGACGCGACTCGGTCAGCGAGTATTTGATGCCGGCATGCATCCACATTCCCAGGAGTGTCAGAACCGCTGTTGTGAGCACGATTCCGATTGCGATCTGCCCTTTCGGCCCCAAATCGATCGCCACACGTCTGATCGCTCGCGTTGTGGTCCGGGCCAGTTGTTTTGAATTTGTGAACACAGTGGCGTTCAGGCCGAGGCTCGTCATCGTGGAATCCAAACGCTTTGCAGCCGCGGGATTGACGATCAGTGTTTGATCCGAATCGAATACCAGCAGCGATTCGACCTCGCGCTGTAAATCGGCATCTCCGGCACACACTTCGTTCAGAAAATGAATGCGTTCCAGCAGCGGACGCTCATTGACCGCCTGAAAGACCTCTTTGACCCGCGCGTACCGTTCGGGAGTCACAGCGTCGTCTCCTCGCTGAGTTCCCGCCGCAGCCAGGCGCGGACCATCGTCCATTCGCGTCGCACGGTTCGGTCACTGATCTGCAATCGCTCGGCGATCTCCTCTTCCGTCATGCCGCCAAAGAACCGCATTTCCACAATCGCCGCGTGCCGAGTATCCATTTCCGCCAGTTTGTCGAGTGCCGCGTCCAACGCCAGCAAGTCTTCGCTCCGCTCGCTGGAGATCATCAGTTCTTCATTCAGTTCGATGCGCTGCCGGCCGCCCGATCGCTTCTCGCGAGCCTTGCCGCGCGCATGATCCACCAGAATTCGCCGCATCGCTTGAGCACAAACCGCTAAGAAGTGAGCTCGTCCCTGCCACTTTACCTGCGTCTGATCGACTAGCTTCAGAAACGCTTCATGCACCAATGCGGTCGGTTGCAGTGTGTGATTCGGTCGTTCGTGCCGCAGATGCTGCTCAGCGATCTGCCGCAGTTCATTGTAGACCAATGGCATCAACTGTGCCGCCGCCGAATCGTCCCCTTGAGAGAGCGCTTGGAGACAGTGAGTCGTATTTGCCAGCGGATTTTCAGCCATATCTGACACAGGGGTTACAGGATCACTGGGGAAACGTGAACCGACCCCGCTCGACTGGCCCGACCGAACGTGGAACGTGCCATATAGCTCATCCACTCCAAGAGTTGTAGTCAAACGTGGAATCAGGTTTTTTTCTAGCAGCGGAAAAATGTCCGGTTTTCGGCAGGAATATCGCGTTCTTAGTCAGATTTCCCCCAAACGGGAAGTCGTTCCTTTTTGAGGGACAGACTCTAGTGAGACGCCTTGTCACGGCATCCAGCCGAAAAGCGAGGTGCCGTGAACAAGGTCACTGCGACGAATTCATCGGTGAGAGGACAAACGCGAGGTCTAGGCCCAGATTCTTGCGGATGTGAAACTGAAAGGTTTCACGTCTTGCTCTCACCGGTGATTCGATGCCCTACATCGTTAACGCCGAAGGCGTTGTATTCCTGACACAAAATCCTAAATCCGAAGAACCAAATCCAAAGGAAATCCGAAACACAAAATCTGAAATG
>JAYVSP010000886.1:0-3706 GCA_043775215.1 Planctomyces sp.
CGGAAATACGCGGTGTTCCGGCGAGGGCAGCGACAGACGCGGACCAGGATGGATCGCCTCTAAACCCATGATCTGCATCAGTCGCCGTACACGCTTCACATTCACCAGATGTCCTTGCTGACGCAGCCAGACTATCATCCGGCTTTGTCCGAAATACGGTCGTATCAAGTACTGCTCATCGATCAATCGCATCAGCCGCAGGGGGCGCCGCCTCCGGCGAAGCAACTGGTGATGAGCGTCAGAAAGGGGGCCGGCGTGCGAGCCAACAATCGCGCGCGGGGCAGTGATCGGCGCGGGGCAACAGCGAAGTGGCAGCCAGCAACTTCCGGAGCCGCGCAGCAAGGCCACTCGTGGACTCAGACCCTCACGCGGCCGACAGACAGCAGCAGCACGTTCGACAACCGGCCTGCTCAGCCTCGGCCAGACAGGCGAATCCGCTTCCCCCCGCCGTCATGGGCCATTACGCGCTCACTGCGCAGCCGTTTAGTTCAACGTCAGTGTTTGATGGCGAACTCTTCGACGACCACGTTGTTGTTCGTGTAGATGTCCAACTCCGAGGCGATGCGGAGCGATTCCTTGACGATCTCGATCGCCGAAAGTTGCGAATGCTTGACGAGTGCTCGTGCCGCCGCGATCGCATAGGTTGATCCGCTGCCGATGCCCAGTACGCCGTCAGTCGGTTGAATGACATCTCCCATGCCGGTGATGAGCAGCGCGTGCTCCTCGTTGGCGACGATGAGCATCGCCTCCAGCCGCCGCAACAGTCGGTCGGTCCGCCAGTCGCGCGCCAGCTCGGTCGCCGCCCGGGGAACATTGTTCGGGTAATCCTTGAGCTTCGCCTCAAATCGCTCCATCAGAGCGAACGCATCCGCCGTCGAACCGGCGAATCCGACGAGTACTTTCTTTTCCAACAGCCAACGGATCTTCTTCGTGTCGGCCTTGAGGATCGTCGTACCGTGAGTCACTTGTCCGTCCCCTCCCAGCGCACACTGGCCGTTATGCCGCACACACAAAATCGTCGTCGAGTGCCATTCGGGTCGTCGGGACATCGGATTTCCTCTCAGTTCAAAATCGAGCGTCGTATCTGGACGCGAAAGTTATGGAGCATCCACGACGTTGGAAAGGGACTTCGTCCGCCGCGTTCTTGAGTTCGAGCACGGCCAGCGGCAGCCTGTTGATGAAGACCACGATGTCCGGTCGAGGGTTGTGCTGCTCCCCGAACCATTCGAGGGCGGCGTCTTCGACGTGGGATTCGTTGAATGTGCTCATGGTTTCCCAGGCTTGGGCTTCCTTGGCTTCGGCAGCTTCTTCAAGTCTTTTGCCGCCTTCTCGAAATCCGCATCCACTGCGCGAGGCTGGGAATCCAGCCAGGTCCGGTAGCGAGCGTACTCCAACTCCGCCTTCGACTTGGCGGTTTCGGCCGAGATCTTTCCGGCGTGGTCCAGCAGCTTTCGTCCTGAGATTGTCAGGAACTCGTCCAGCTTCGTGATCCAGTTCCGCATCGTCATCGGCTTCCGTTCCAAGGCCTGAAGCTCAGCGAATTCGATGTAGAGGTTCACAATGCGGTTGAGAACTTGGAGTTCTTCCTCCGTGAGATAGTTCTTGGCGATGGACACATCAACTTTTCGCACGACGCCACCGGGCCGTGTCGTCAGCAGTCCCATCAATGGCATTCCGGCATCGGCCCGCTCGTGAATGATTTCCGCAGCGGTGTGTCCGTGCGTGGCCCAGTGCATTTTGTTTTGCACGGTGGCGAAGAACTGTTGCGATTCCTCGGCGTCGGGCGAGTAGTCCACGCTCGTCGCGTAAATGTCGAGCACCTTCTGATAGAACCGCCGCTCGGAGGAACGGATGTCGCGGATGCGCTCCAATAGTTCGTCGAAGTAATCCGTCTGCCCCTTGCCCGGTGGATTCTTCAGCCGCTCGTCATCCATGGTGAATCCCTTCACCAGATACTCGCTCAAACGTGCCGTCGCCCACTGGCGGAACTGTGTGCCCCGGCGGCTGCGCACGCGGTAGCCGACAGCGAGGATGGCATCTAGGTTGTAGTGCTCGATCTCTCTTGCCACTTGCCGGGCACCTTCCAATCGAACTATTCGGAAATTCCGAATAGTTGCCTCTGCGGCGAGTTCGCCGTCGGCAAAAATGCCTTTCAAGTGTTCGTTGACCGTCGGCACCGTGACTTGAAACAACTCCGCGATGAGCGCCTGCGACAGCCACAGCGTCTCGTCCTCGAACCGACATTGCACGCGCGTCCGCCCGTCCTCGGTCTGGTAGAGGATGATCTCGGATTTCGGCAATGGCTCGTCACTCATGGCAAATGCTCTATTGCGCGGGATGCGGCAGTTGTTTCCAAAATGGAAAGACTGATGGTTGCGGATGATCGTCCAGTGTGCGGCGACTGTTTCCAAATTGGAAATCGCTGGCCGAACAAAGTGAGCGGCAAGGCGCTAGCCGCCGGTCTCGCGTCACCACCGGCAGCCATTCGAGGGCGGCGTGTTCGACATGGCATTCGTTGACGTTCATGGGTGTTGAAGGTTGGTATCTAAATGAGGAAACCCCGTGTTTCATGGAGTTCGGCATCGTTGGGCGTCATTTCACGGTTTGCGTCTAAATGAAAATCAAGCCCAGAACGGCAGGGAGTGGCGATAGCGTAACGATGTCTGTTCCGGATCGGCCAACTTGATCTTGCCAGCTTCAACCGTGTCGCGGAGAGCACGCGACACCGACTCAGCTTTCTTCTCCTCCAGCTTGAAGCGCTCTCGCAGGCTCTGGTTCGTCATTTTTTGATTCATGACATACCGCCGACAGCAATGCTGATAAGTCGCCCGGATGCGGTCGGTTCGGTCCATGTCCTCAAACGCCTTCACCGAGCGTGAACGTCCTTTGCCAACCGCCGTCGCTATGGCGACGATGATCCGCTCATTGTTCTTTTCCTCGCTTCTGCGCTACAAGCCTTCGTCATCCGTTGACGGCATTGGTGCGAGCAATACAAAGCGAGTCTAGAAAGAAAGTCGTTCACTCAGAGGATGTTGGCATGCCGGGTCCAATTTTCATCAGCTACAGCCACGATTCCGATATGCACCGCGAGCGAGCATTGGGACTTTCCGAGCGTTTGCGTCAGGACGGTTTTGAAACGAGGATCGACCGTTACGTCAACGGCTCGCCTGCCGAGGGTTGGCCACGCTGGATGCTTAACCGGTTGGATGAAGCCAGCTTTGTTCTGGTGCTTTGTACCGAGACCTATTACCGACGCTTCCGGGGAAGAAAAAGGTGGCAGGAACGTGGCAGGAACCGTTTACAGAAACGGTTCCTGACACGAATGGCACTTAACGAACTCTATGCCTTTAGCGGGATACGGTTTGGGAAGGAGTGTCGCGGTTTGGTGAGGTATTTGGATTTGGGTCGGCGTTTGACGGCACGAGGCTCGTTGCGGTTGGGGCGATTGCCGACGTGATGGCTGGCGATGGCGGTGAGCAGCGCGGCGATCGTTTCTTCCGTCGGGTCGTCTGCGAGCAGGCCCTGGTCATGGAAGGCACGCAGAGTTTGTAGGGCACCGGTGAAGCTGACGTCGGTCGGTTGCAGGCCGTGGTGATGTGCCGCTTCGGCCATGACGCGGCGGATGGCGTTGTACGCCAGCAAGTGCCTGGCGATCTCCTGGCGGATCATCTCGGGAGTTTGGCAGCGCAAGTGGTCCATCTGCATC
>JAYVSP010000887.1:0-3454 GCA_043775215.1 Planctomyces sp.
AAGGAATTGAGCCGCGACCGTCAGGGAGCGGTCATAAGTCCTTGTCCGTCACACTCCCTGACGGTCGCGGCTCGAAAGATTCACAGGCTCGGAGCGTCGATGATGGCTCCCGATTACGCTCACTGGCACGGCATGTTTGAAGTTGCCGAGCGGTTTTACATGAAGCTAATTCCGCAAGCTCGTGAGATCACGAAGCACGCCGCCAATTCCGGCAAGGTCGACCAAGCCACCGCCGTCAATGCGGTCATCGACGAAATCCTTGCGCGACCCGAGCACAAGTGGCAAGACGCCGGCAAGACGCCGGCCGAGGCCAAATGATCCGCGAGCGAAGGGGCGGGAGTCATTTTCAGGTCGGCGACGTCGCCGCACCAACTACGGAGTCGAGCTGACGCCGACCTGAAAAAGACTCCCGACCCCGTTGACTGCACCAAAACTCTGGCAGTCGCAATTGCTTTCTGGACAACAACTGTGTCCCATTGCGCAAGACCTCATTCTGGAGCCACGATCATGTCACGAGGCCAAGGGGGCGCACGTCGTCCGGCGACCAAGTTTGCTCATTTGCAGAAAAAGCTCGGCAAGCAAAACGTGCAACGCAACTTGCAAGCCCAGCCATCATTGACGCCGGTTCGTCCTCCGCGCAAAACGAAGGAATTGCCGTGAGCATCAACGATTCTCCGGCCGAGACGTTGAACCGTCTCATCTGCGGGTTCTGGACGACACAAGCGATTCATGTGGCGGTGCGACTGTGCATTCCCGACCTCCTGGCAGCCGGGCCGCGCACTTCAGAAAGCCTGGCCGAGGCGACCGGCGCGCACGCGCGATCGCTGTATCGGCTGCTGCGAGCACTCGCCAGTAGTGGCGTCTTTCGTGAGGACGAGCAGCGACGCTTCGAACTGACTCCGCTGTCGGACTGCTTGCGTTCCGACGTACACGGTTCGATGGCCGCGCTGTCGCTGATGCGTGGCGATTGGCAATATCAGGCGTGGAGCAAACTAGAGCACTCGATTCAAACCGGCCAAGCGGCATTCGAGCATGTTTTCGGCGAGCCGATTTTTGACTACTTGGCTCATTCGCCGGAACAGGCTGCGGTCTTCGATCAAGCAATGAGCGGAGTTCATGGCCGTGAGACAAAGGCGATGCTCGCTAACTATGACTTCTCTGGAATTGAAATTCTGGCTGACATTGGCGGCGGCAACGGCAGCGTGCTGGCGGAGGTGCTCAAGCGGAACACGACGCTGCGTGGACTATTGTTTGATCGAGCTGACGTCATCGACCGCGCCAGATCACATCTGACAAAAGCGGGAGTCGCAGATCGTTGCCAGTTTGTCGCGGGTGATTTCTTCCAAGGTGTGCCGAGCGGTGCGGACGCGTATCTGTTGCGGCACATCTTGCACGATTGGAACGACGACCGCTCGGCCACGATTCTGCGCCGCTGCCACGACGCAATGCCGGACGGTGCTCGCTTGCTGGTCGCCGAATTCGTTCTGCCCGACGGCCCCCAGCCATTTCATGGCAAATGGTTCGACCTCGCCATGCTGGTGGTCACCGGCGGACAAGAACGGACGGCAGCCGAATACCGTTCGTTGCTCGAAGCCAGTGGTTTCCGCTGGTGCCGCGTTGTGCCAACGGAGTCCGAATTGTCGTTGATCGAAGTTGAAAAGTGATTCCAGAAAGGAATGACCAACATGTTTGTCTCGCAACATTGTGGTGCGACGCTCCGAGCCTGTGAAAGAATTGAGCCGCGACCGTCAGGGAGCGGTCTTAAGTCCTTGCAAACAAACACTCCCTCACGGTCGCGGCTCGAAAGATTCACAGGCTCGAAGGGTCATGCCACATTTTGGCGGCTTCACGGCGCTATGGTTTTGGTGTTCGCGATGCTCGGTGCCTCGCCGCTCTTGGCTGACGAACTCCGTGTGCCGGCCTTCACGGCGTATCTCGATCCGCATCCTGAAGGAGCCAGCGTTTCCGAAAAGCACGGCATCACGGACTGGAAAGATCCAGCGTTGAAGGTGCTTTGGTTCGGAGAACTCAAGACGCCGGGATCACTGACTGCCACTGTGTCGCTCCGATTGCCGAAGGACGCCACATCCCAATTACGACTGGTCGTCGGAGAACAATCGCGAGAAGCGACGGCGATCGGTGCGGGAAAGGATCAAGTCGTCTCGGTTCGTTTCGGTGAGTTCGAGATCGCGGCGGCCGGATATCAACGATTTACGCTCGAATCGCTGAATGCTGCGAAAACTCCAATCGGTGATGTCGATGCGCTGTTGCTCGATGGGCCGGTGGTGAAGGATGCCCACTTCAATCTTGAGCCGCGCCGCAACGCCGCCTCGGTTCATTTGTTTTATCCCACGCCGGCGGACGCAAAGATCGAATGGTTCTACAGCGAAGTGACCGCGGTCGATGACCCGATCACGACTTTCTACATGGCCTGCGGATTTCATCGCGGCTATTTCGGGATGCAGGTCAATAGTCCGACCGAGCGGCGAATCATCTTCAGCGTCTGGGATTCCGGCAAAGGTTCGTCCGCCAACGATCGCTCGACGGTGGACAAAGAGAATCACGTCAGCCTCATTGCCAAAGGAGACGGAGTCCACACGTCGGTCTTCGGCGGCGAAGGGACCGGCGGGCACAGCCATCTGAAGTACCTTTGGAAGACGGGCGAACCGCAGCGATTCCTGCTGACCGCTCGGCCGGCTGACGCAACTCACACCATCTACAGCGGCTACTATTTTCACCCCGATCAGCAAGCGTGGACGCTGATCACCAGCATGCAGGCTCCCAAAGACGGCGGATATCTCAAAGGACTTCATGCCTTCAGCGAAAACTTTGGAGGAAGCACCGGGCACCTCCGCCGCAATGCGCTGTACGGCAACCAATGGATTCGCACCACCGACAGCCAGTGGACCGAGTTGACCACAGCCACGTTCAGCCACGATCCGACCGGCCAGAAACAACGGTTCGACCGCGGCATGGGAGTCGTCGAGAATCAGTTCTTCCTCACCCACGGCGGCTTCCTGCCCGGATTCACGAAGTACGGCGAACGATTCACGCGACCGTCGAATAAGCAATCACCCTCCATCAAACTGCCGGACATGCCAAACCCGTAGTTCAGGCGGCTTAGATTCGTTCGATCGGATCTATCCTGGCACGATGGCAGAGACGTCTTGTCCCCACCCGTGTGGGCTCCTTATCCGTGTGGACATCGCGTTCGAGAATACTTCAGGAATGCGAATCCCACACGGATGGAAACGAATCAAGCCACAGTCTGTGTGTCATTTGCGTTGATTAGAGTTAAGGCTCTTCCGGTGTTCCGGGGAGGCCAGTTTTCAAGCCACGGATGAAACACGGATTGAACACGGATCAGGACAGCGAACGAGGCCAATTAGGGGCTGTGCATTTTCTATTTCCGACGCTGCGCATGAACATCTGCAGGATGAAATTTCAAAAATCA
>JAYVSP010000888.1:0-2652 GCA_043775215.1 Planctomyces sp.
CACCGCCATCCTTGGCATCGCACACCTCCGTCTATAGATGACGTAAGTGTGACACAAACGCCCTTCGTATGGCAGGTCAATTCCCGGTTGTGGTACTAGATTGCCATTTTTCGTAGCTGAATTCGCCAGAATTCAGAGCCCGCGATTCGAATTGGAACTCCCACAGTGCGAAGCGCAAGAGTAGGGTCGCTGACAGAAAAAAATGGCGACGGGTGTCACAGCTTTTTCTGTCACCTTTTTTTCTGTCAGCCCTTCGTCTTCGTGGCGAGGCAGCTATTTTCGGCTCAGGACCGCTTCGACTTCGGTCAACTGCTCAACCGTGTTAACACCCATAGCCTCTTCGATGGTCAGGCTCGGCACGGCGACGACGACATGTCCCTCGGCCTTCAAAATCGCTGGGCAGTCGGTGAGGTAGTATTCCGCCTGGCTATTGTCTGGCCGGATTTTTGTGAGCGACTGAAACAGCAGGCGATTCTCGAAGGCGTAGCAACCGGTGTTGATTTCACGAATCGCAGCTTCTTCGGGAGTCGCGTCCTTTTGTTCGACGATCCGCAGGAACTCGCCGGCGGGTGAGCGGACGACGCGGCCCAGTCCAAAATTATTCTCAGTAATCGCGGACCCGACGACACACGCGGCGCGGTTCTTGCGCAGTTCGGTCAACAAGCTGGCGAGCGACTCGCCGCGCAGCAACGGCGTGTCTCCCGCCAGTACGAGCGTTGGACCATCATGATTCGCCAGTTGATTCGCACACATCATCACGGCATGGCCAGTGCCGTGTTGCTCGGCTTGCAGAGCGAACTCGACATCAGCATGTCGCGCGAGTGCCGTACGCACCAAGTCGGCTTGATAGCCCACCACCACAACGATCCGCTTTGCTCCCGCCGCGCGAGCCGCATCGAGCACGTGCTCGACCATCGGCCGACCGCAGACGGCATGCATGACCTTCGGCAATTCGGACTTCATCCGCGTCCCTTTGCCGGCGGCAAGAATGATGGCAACAGGCTCAGACATGATGAGATTCCTTGATTGTGACCCCTTCGCTCGTGCTCTGCTAAATGACCGTGCGTGATCAGTGTCAATCCGGGGTCAGGTCTTCAAATTTCATTTTTCGCCCCGTACCGGCCCAAAATGCACTTCGCAAAACGAATGTCCAGAGGGATGCGGTTTCACTCTGGAATGCGAAAAATGAAATTTGAAGACCTGCCCCCTGTCGAAGCATCGACACGAATCACGCACGGTTATTTAGAACCGCAAACCGATCCGGCCGATGAATCCGGAGGAGACGCTGAAATCGGGACCGGTTCGCATCACGTCGTGCCGCCCGAAGACCCAGCCACCCTCAATAAAGCCGGACGCCCACCGGTTACTCTTCCGCACTCCGAGCAGAATGCGATAGTCCTCCAACTCGATTTGATCTTTGCCGGCCGGGGCCGATGACGTGCTGATCTGATAGGACTCGACATGGTACTCACCCGATGCGTACAGCCAGACGTCCTCGCCCATGATGTTGCCCATATACCACTGGATGCGGGACTGGGGCCACATGATCCGAAATTCCCAACGGTCATCCGGTTGCCAAACCACGCCGACGTAAGGAACCACTCGGTCGTTGACGCGGTCCCAAAACCCCGCTCCCAATGCCAACAGCCAGCGCGGATCGGCCTGATAGTACAGAATTCCGCGGCCATCGAAGTTAAACGCGTTTCGGCCAAGCTCCTGGCCGAAGTCACTGTTGATCGACGGGTTGAACGCCAACGAGAACGCGAACGGACGGTACTCGCTGTTGAGCGGCGTTTCGAGCCGCATGTCCCATCCGAACCGATACACGTCGCCCGGCAGATCGACGGCTCGCGGACCTTGCCAACTGCGGTAACCAAACTGGTGTTCCAAAGAGAACAGCCAGGGACTCCACCAAGTCGGGATTGTGTGATTCAAACCGATGTTGGTTTCAAAGACCTCAAAATTCTTGCCGTCGATCGACGTCGGCCGGCCGGGCAACCAAGCCATATCGGCCCACAACGAGTAACCCAGGCGATACGGCTGTGGCCCGTTTGCTCCCCAAGTGGTCGCCCCCGGAATCGCGCCCGGCGGAGCAGTCATGTAGGGCGAAGAGTTCGGCGGCAAGACGTACTGTTGACGCGGTTCTTCATACGGCGTGCCAGGAGATGTGGGGGACAAAGGCGAAACCGGCATCGTCCCGTTCGGAGCAACAAATGTTTCCGGATACCCCGATGACCCGCTGCCCACATCACTGCTGCTGCCATCAGCCAATTGGATATTGGGACTCTGAGCACGGATGACGGCATCACGTTGGGCTCGCAAGAGACTTGGGTTCAAAACAAGTTTCTGTTGAACAGTAATTAGTGATGCCCGACGAAAGTTGAAATAGAAGCGATTCGAGTCTGACTCGTCAGGCATTCGATCCAAGACTTCGTCGAACAGACCATACGGCTCGGCCCGCGCAAAGATCGCTGCGGTTGGACCAACATTTTCAGGAACGCCAGCCGAAGGAGCGGTCCAAGAACTCGACAAGGCGAGCACCAGGCAAACCAGCGAAGTGTTCACGGCAAGACCTGTGGCAAAAGGATGAAGATGAGAGGGGAAAGTCGGCACACGGCATCAGGCAGGAGGAAGTTGCCGCGGCTCGATCAG
>JAYVSP010000889.1:0-4645 GCA_043775215.1 Planctomyces sp.
CCCTACAGTTTTCGCAACACGACAAATTGGCCAGCCCGGCTTACTGGACAGTGACAGTCGTTCCCCTGCCAAGTGCCTATCGACCCGAGTGAAACAATCGGCGGCAGAACAGATCGACGGTGGAGATGACCCCCAGAGCGGCAGCCCCCCAACCGATTACGGTCGAAATCTCGGGGTGTCCCAGGTCGATTCCGAGGAAGAAGGCCGAAAGGCCGAATACGAACAGCGTCACCAATGTTTGGATCGGCCGATTCTGGCTCGCACCACCTTCGAGCTCGATGACAACTCCGGGATCACGCACGTCGATCCGCTCGGACGGACTGGCTTGCTTGCCGATGTGGCGAGAAGCAATCTCGCGTTCACCATTTGGCGTCAATTTCGTCTCACGCAATCGCTCTTCCCATTCAGTGAGCCGCTGCTGTTTCTGAATCATTTCTTCCGCCACTTTGCGGAGGGCCGCTTGATCACGCCGCAGCGTGATCCGCTCGCGTTCAAACTCTTCGACGGCGGCTTCAAGTTCTTGCAGTCGTTGTGTGGTCTTCTGACGCAGCTTTTCGCACTGGGCTAGTTCGGCCTCCAAGATTCGTTCGCGTTCGAGGTTCACACGCTCGGTCAGCAAACCGTACGCAGGAGCAGATGCAGGCTGACTTGCTGTGTCGATCCGGTTTCGCCGAATCTGCTCTTGAAGACCAGTCTCCTTTTCCTTCAATAGGCTGACTTGGCTTTGCAGGTTGCCGAGCAACTTAGAAATGTGCTGTGTCAGTCGTTCTGGAGTTGAGTCGGCTGGCGCGTTTGAAACATCACGCGACTGGTTTGAGCCCAGGCGACTGCTACTCGATGTCCAAAAGTTTGACGATTTGGTATTCAACACCGCGGTGCGTGTGGTCCGGTCGCGATCCGAATCGTCCAGCGCTTGTTTGAGCGGCAAGGCCTGATCGACCTTCTCTTCAACTTCCAACTTCTGGTCCACGGATTGTGCGTATGACAATTCATCAGCGGTCGCGGATCGCAGGTGGAAATCGAACGGCCCGACCGCGACGCGGTCACCGGGAACCAATTCGCGCGGCTCGGTCACCACGCGATCATTGAGCCACGTGGCCTCGGCTGCCCACTGTATCAGCATCGTCTTCCGGCCGATGGCCTCGATCACGCAGTGTTCGGGATGCACGATTGTGGATGCCGGCAATCGCACCGCACAGTGCTCGGCCGAACCGATCGAACACCGCAAACCGGGCTGCAGCAACAACGGTTCTAGGTCCAGATGTCCATGCATTGGCTGCAAAACGAGAACATCTCGCGACACGCGGAGAAGCAGAGGTTCGGCAAGAGGAGTCACTGGAATGCGTTCCCGTTTTGAAGGGTGTGGACGCAGAATTTACGACTCTGTGGACATATAGCTCGTTCTTAGCAGCCGGTCAAAAATTGGCGAACTAAGAATCCGCTGTGATTTGCAGGTCAAGCATCCTTCAACGGTCAACCACCTAGTATTGATCGCAGCGATAATCCCGAGATTGTGCGGTAACCCGAGCCGACGGTGCGGGCGGAATTGGCAGAGCGAAGTTGTGCCGAATTCGCGCCAGCGCATGCCACGGCCCTTGGTGACCGTCGGATTACTTGTTTAACCCCAATGCCATCGGCGTGGGCGCGACGTGGAATCACGACTTACGTCGCGCGCACGCCGTTGGCGTAGCGGTTAAACGAATACTCCGACAAGCCCCTTGGTGACCCGGGTCGTGAGTCTTTTTCGGGTCGGCGATGTTGCTGAATAACCTAAGAAGGCGACTGACGCCGACCTGAAGACTCCCGACCCTTCGCTCCTTCCGGCGGCTGCGGTCAACGCCGGTCCTTTGACAGAGTTCGAGCCGTGTGGTGAAATCAAGAGAATCCAGGACGACTCCAAGGAAAAAACCTGAGTCGAAAGTCGGCAACGAGAAAAAAAACGGAAAGCAAGAAACTTACCGGCCGTTTTCATGAAAATGGGATTGGCGGAGTTGCATGTTTCCATGAAGTGCTCCTACGGGTGTGCGATCGCAGACCTGACGGAACGGAGCCTAATCGAAGGAGAACCATGATGAGGCGCAGATTACTCGTTCTCGGAACGTCTCTTTTAGTTTTAGCAGTCGTCACTGTGCCGGCGACCGCACAACTTCGCCGGAATAACCAGCCGAATTCCCAAGGCCAGCCGTTGCAGCACCAAATGCAGCAGCTATTCCCACAGAAGCCTCAGCAGCAACAGGCCGTACAGAAGCCCCAACAGCAACAACAACAGGTTCTACAAAAGCCTCAACAGCAGCAGCAGCCAGTCGTACAGAAGCCTCAACAGCAGCAAGTGCTACAGCAGCCAATTCATCAACAGCCGAAGTTGCCGTCGATCGACCAAGCCAAGCAACAACGCACGGATCTGGCGAAGCAACAGCCAAAGCAGCCGGCAGTCGATCAGGTCAGGCAGCGGCCCCTGGATCTGTCGAAACAACAGGTGAAGCTGCCGACGAATGATTTGCCCAAACAAAAACAGCCGGCTGTCGATCAAGTGAAGCGACAACCCCTGGATCTGTCGAAGCAACAGGTGAAGCTGCCGACGAATGATTTGCCCAAACAAAAGCAGCCGGCTGTCGATCAAGTGAAGCGACAACCCCTGGATCTATCGAAGCAACAGGTGAAGCTGCCGACGAATGATTTGCCCAAACAACCGTCGAAACAACAACACATTGATCTCCCAAAGCAACAGCCCAAACACTCGTCGATTGATCAAGTGAAGCAACCGCAGGTGCCGCTGGCGAAGCAAAAAGCGAATGACAAACTTCCAGAACAGCCTCGCCGCATTGACCACACCACGGCGAAAATCGTGAGTCCCATTAAGCCTCAGGATCTGACGAAGGACCGCATCGCAAAGACCAAAGAGGTGGAGAGCAAAGTCGCCCAACTGAAGCCCGACCAGAAGCGACGATTCGAGCAAC
Organism: Planctomyces sp.; assembly: GCA_043775215.1. Classification (GTDB taxonomy): domain Bacteria; phylum Planctomycetota; class Planctomycetia; order Planctomycetales; family Planctomycetaceae; genus SXKJ01. Next base: position 2,958 of record JAYVSP010000889.1, read on the forward strand.
TCAGGACTGAGAACGAACGGAAACTGGAGGCTCTTCACAAGCCTCCGCAAGATCTGAAGAAAACATCATCGGTCAGGGTAAATCCCAAAGATCCAATCGTGCAGAACCAGATTGCCAAGGCTGATCTCGCGAAGCAATTGCAAGAGAAAGCGAAGAGCAGTCCCTCACTGCAGAAGTCGTTGGACAAGATCCAGGGCAAGAGCAAGGAACGGCTGAAGACGAGCGATTTAGTGGCGGTCCAGAAGCATGTCGACCCCACGAAGCCGAGCGTCAGAAATCTCCTATTCGCGGGTCAGACTCGCAGTGTGTCGGACGACATCCTGCGGCGTGCAGCGGGGTTTTCGAGTCATCACAATCCGTCGACAACCTCCGCTGAGAAGACAGTCTTCGATAAGTATCTTCGCCATCCACGGTCTTTCTCAGTGGGTGATCAAGCCATTCTCACCGGCATGCTTGATCGCCTCGGGCATGGTGGGAACTCGCCACAACTATGTGCTGACCGCCGCGCGATCACTGCGATTCTGGTGGACGTTCGTAGCTTCCATAATTGCCAGAATGCTTTGTTTTCGTTCACGGACCCGAACAATCTGGCCAACCCCATCAATCCCGTACTGGGTGGCTTGCTGGGTATCTTGTTTTCGGGAGGCGGTGTTCTCGGATATCCGCCTGTTGACGGCTACGTCGATTCACAGGCATGCCTGCCACCACTGGTTCAGACGGTGTTTTATCCGTTGGACCCCACCGTCACCTTCGATACCGAAGACATGGATTTATATCCATCGGTTCCAGGCGTCGCGGTAGCGATCACATCGGAACCAGCGTTGGCCACCGAAGCCGGACCTCCACCGGTCGCTGGTGAAGCAGGATCTTCACCGGCTGCGAGTGAAGTCGGACCATCACCGGTTGCCGACGAAATCGGATCTTCACCGGTGGTGTTAGCGGGAGGAACAGAAACAGAATCGGAAAAACCCGCCATACTCGTCGGAGATTCGGAGGCAGGAGCCGGACTTATCGGCAGCGCGGGATTCGATGACTTGGGCAGCGTTGCTTTCGCGGCTGCTCCTTGGCAAACCACGCGATTCCTGCGACTGGGCAACAATACGGCGGACGAAATCGCTGTCCACATTCGCTACTACGTAGACGCTGGAAAGGATAAATCGGTCTGGATTCCCGCCGATCCCGATGACGCAAATGGCGAGTGGTCCACATTTCGACTCTCTCCCGGAGAAAGCGCGGATGTGATGGTCGGCGAATGGCGCGTCAACGCTCGCAAGATTCGCATTTGGGCCGAGTCGCCCACCACCAAATGGAACACCTTCCGGAATACCGAACTCGACTTGGTGCCCGAACCGGAACACCAATACCAGTCCGAAATGCCGCAGGTTTTCCACTTCACAGTGCAGTGAAAAGAGGCCAAAAGGCGACCGGCAGTTGAAACCTACCGGCCGGTGCCTGACCCCATGCTTGGTAATCTTTTTCTGCTGGTGATGTTGTTTGGTTTCCGGACGGTGCAGGGAGGTCTACTCTCGCCGGACATTTTTGACCGACTGGACGACGCTGTCGGCCAGCAGCCAGTAGCCGAAGTCGCCAGACTTCGGATCTGAACTCTGGCGAGTTCAGCTACATCTGACAGTTATTGATGCGCCGGTCCTATGCCTCAAACAAGCGAACTCGTGGGGCAGGTTTTT
>JAYVSP010000890.1:0-7401 GCA_043775215.1 Planctomyces sp.
AAGGAATTGAGCCGCGACCGTCAGGGAGCGGTCATAAGTCCTTGTCCGTCACACTCCCTGACGGTCGCGGCTCGAAAGATTCACAGGCTCGGAGCGTCAGCGCGTGCCGCCCGGTTTTCAGGGTTCAGGGGGATTTCCGATGGCAGATTTCAGATTTCAAAAGGACGTGGAATTCAGTGGGAGCGGCACCGAGGCAGGAGGCCGGGTGTCGGATCTGGAAAGGAGCAGCCTATGGAATAAAATGACTCGTGACTGCGGGCTTGTGGGTGGGTGAGTTGCTGGAATTATCCCCTCCGGTGACGTCACTTCCCAGGCCGCGCGTTGCGAGTACGGATTGCCGATGCGGCCGCACCTAGCCGCGAATCGGTGATCCCAAGGTCGTCCTGAAAAACCCGCGTGAGATGTGTGTTGGCCGTGCTCTTGCTTATCCCCGCGAGAGTTCGGTCCGCCAGTCCACGCGGGTTTTTTGTGTTTCTGGATGACGATTGGCTGAGGCGAAGCCTCGCTCGCTTGAAGCAAATGGACTCAGGCCGAGCGATCACTCAGCAGATCGTCCCACGTCGGACAGTCCAGAGCACGATCAACCAATTCATTGAGACGATCGAGTGACGTGATGGCATTTAACTCGGAAACAATGTGGTGAGGAGGCTCGCCGAATCGCTTTTTAAGCACCCGCAGAATCACCATCCTCGCTTGCAGAATGTGTCCTTCCTGACGTCTTTCCTCGCGGACTTTCTTGAGGCCTTCCTCAAACCCTTGCTTAAACCCTTCTTCGCGAGCATCCGCGATGTAGCAGGCGAGGTCACGTTGGTACTTCAGACGCGCTTCGTAACGGTCACGCTCGATGTCAAATGGAGCCATTTCATCACGCCCTTCGATCAATGCGGCTGGTGAGAATTTTCCGGGGAGGTGTACCACGAAACGCTTCCGGGAAGTGAGCCCATGGACTCAAGCCGAGCGATCTCTCAGCAGATCGTCCCACGTCGGACAATCCAGAATGCGATCGGCCAACTCATTGAGTCGATCGAGCGACTCGACGTCATCCAATTCGGAAACAATGTCGAGGGGAGCCACGCCGAGTCGGTGAGTCCCAATACGCAGGATCAGCACTCGCGCTTGCTGTGCGCGTCCTTTTTTCAGTCCTTGTTCCAGTCCTTGTTCCAGTCCTTGTTCCAGTCCTCGTTCCAGCCCTTGTTCCAGTCCTTGTTCCAGTCCCTCTTCGCGCGCGGTCTGGAGGTAGCAGGCTTGGTCGCGTTGGAACTTCAGGCGCGCTTCGTATTGTTCGCGTTCGGCGGTGTTGTGTGACATTTTGTCGAGAACTCCTGTGGCAAGACGGATGGCGGGGGTTTGCAAGGCGATCGGCAGGTTTTCGGGGTCGAGTTCGCCGCCGTGCTTCAAGAAGTATGCCCAGCGGTCGATGTCCGTGGCCAGATCAGCCAGGGTCTTGGTGAACTTCGGCAGTTCGAGCAGATGGACGGTCCAGTGATCGCTGAATCGGACCGCAGTGTCGGGATCGCGCAGTTCATAACGACTTTGATAGCCAACCGCTTTGGGGAAGCGTGCCGTGGGGAACAAGACCGCATCAATGATGCAGACCACAATCACGGGCCGCAGCTCCGTGAAGTTCGCGCCCTCACCAAGCATCTGTGCGTATTCCTTCGCCAAGTAGTACATCAAACGTTCGCGAAACGCTTTGTGCAAAAGCAACTGCATCTCGATGATGTATTCGCGTCCTTGATCGTCCCGAGCCTTGAGGTCCAAAATCGTGATCCGGTCGTCGAGCGATTCCTTCAAGCTGAATGGATTCACAATCCGCACATCGACAATCGGCCGAACTCCCGATCCGGCCAGCACAGCATTGAGAAAGTTGATGAGGATATCGAGAGAATCCACGCTCCCATAAATGCGCTTGAAAACAATATCCACTTTGGGATCGATCCCGGTGCCCATCGTCATTGCCAGCCCTTCGACAACTGACCAAAACTGAAGTCGCAAGACTTCAAATCTTTAGACTCCGAAATATCTGAATTCTGGCGAATTCAGCTACGACATCACGAAGCATGACCCAGCGAGCAGCACACGGACTCAGGCCGAGCGATCTCTCAGCAGATCATCCCACGTCGGACAGTCCAGAACACGATCAACCAACTCATTGAGACGATCGAGCGACTCGATGTCATTCAAGTCGGAAACAATGTTGGATGGAGGCGTTCCGAGACGGCGGGTTCCGATCCGCAGGATCGACACCCGTGCTTGCCGTGTGCTTCCTTCTTCCAGTCCTTCTTCGCGCGCGGTCTTAAGGTAGCAGGATTGGTCGCGTTGGAACTTCAGGCGTGCTTCGTATTGTTCGCGTTCGGCGGTGTTGTGCGACATTTTGTCGAGAACTCCTGTGGCAAGACGGATGGCAGGGGTTTGCAAGACGGCCGGCAAGTTGTTGGGGCAGGGAAAAGGGGACAGGTCAGGTCCATATATGCCATCAATTAAATGGACCTGTCGACCTGTCCCCTTTGTTTGCCCGGTGTCACTTCACTTGATTGAGGACTAATACTGTCCGACCACCTTGCCGTCACGGCGACAGCCCAACTTTTGGTAGGTCGTATAGTCGATCGTCTGATTGATGAAGCGAACCGTTCCATCGGCCATGAGGAAATGCGCTCCGCCTTGGTGGGCTGACTTGAAGCCCATGGACGTCATCCAGGACGCCCAGTTGTTGCATCCCGCGCCAGCACTGGTGGTATCGAAATTGATCGGTGCTGTCGTGGCCATCCAGTAGGCGTTTCCGGTCGGCCATCCATTTTGTGCATGGTCCGACTTGTTCGGCAAAATCTCTCCGAACGCGATCGTCGTTGACGTGCCGTCAGTGGCTTGAGAAATCTTTGCCGCCCAAAACGCTCGCGAAAAGAGTCCTGAAAGTTGATTGGGATCCTGCGTATCCGCATGAGTGTTCGGGCCAGTACCAAAGACGTTTCCGGGATACGCGGCACAGGCCACTCCCGTCGACATCGATTGCGCACCAATACTGGTGGCGTAATTGAAAACCGTGATCGCGGCATTCGATTGCGCAACACCGGCGGCCGGGTCGCTGGGACAGAGAATCCCCGTGAGCATTTGTCGTCCAGGGATCAACTGAGCCGGAACGTCACCGTTGAAGTTGATCGTCTTGTAGAGCGGTGTCTGATCGAAATACGGCAGCATGCGGACGACCGAACTGCCTTTGCGATGATTCCCGGCCGTCCAGGCATTCGCCGACCCGGTAATCGGATCGTACTCGTCCCCATTGGCGGGAAAAATTTTGTTGTTGTCGTGATAATTGTGGATCGCCAGTCCCAACTGTTTCATGTTGTTTTTGCATTGTGAACGTCGAGCCGCCTCGCGGGCCTGTTGCACCGCTGGCAGCAACAGGGCGATCAAAATGGCGATGATCGCAATGACCACCAGCAGTTCAATGAGTGTAAAACCGAGCCAATGTTTACGCCGTCGCATGTCTCAACTCTCCTCGAAAAAGGGAAAACAACCGAAAATCGCGCCACGCAAAACAACACAGAACTCCGTTCGTAGGCTGGCCTTCCCAGGCCGACATTACGGCTGGATGCCCAACTTACAAAGTTACAAGGGAGCCAATCTAAGCGGACTTCGGCTGAACGACAACAGATTTCGAGCGAAGTAATCACTTTCAGGCGCTTTGATTCTGCGGGAGCACTTGCTAAGAACTTCCACTTCAAGCTTCCGGAACGTGGACTTTCCAATACAAGAATTGGACGAGGAGTATCTCGATGTGGCAGCGAATCACCCTCTGGTCGAGTGTTTTTGTTATCAGCATAGCGATTCACGGGTGCTCGAATGGTGACCCGAAAGTGGTCCCCGTCAGCGGGAAAGTCATGTTGAACGGCAAGCCGGTGAGCGGTGCCTCAGTCACTTTTTCTCAAGAAGGGGCGCCTCGAAACGCCTTCGGCGAAACTGATGCCGAAGGGAATTACCGATTGACGACCTACAAATCGAACGACGGAGCCATTCCGGGTGAGAACAAAATTGCCGTGGCCAAACCAACCGCCGGAACGATGCCGGCAACGGCGGGCGACTTTAGCGCGGATTATGGCAAGGCCATGATGGAAGCCCAGGCGAAAAAGAAGACCACCAACACCGACATTCCGGGAAAATATACGGATATGAAAACCACGCCGCTTAAACGAAATGTCGATGACAAGGGCCCCAATGTCATTGATCTGGATCTCGTGCAATGATGTGCCGAAGTCACATGCGCTAAGAACTCGTTCAGAAACAAGTTCCTGGAGCCGCGCCCGTCAGGAAGCGAACGATCGCCCCTGCTTCCTGACGGGCGCGGCTCCAAAACACCAACTTGTTTTTGAACGAGTTCTAAGATCACAACCAGGGCGAAGCAGCCATATGGCACGACACAAAACTTTCGGCCGGTCCCGACTGGGTCTGTGGCGGCTGATTGGATTCTGTGGTTTCTGTTTGTCCGGTTGCGGCGAGTCGTCGCGGAAATCGGCGGTGGTTGTCCCTGCCTCCGCGCCAGCAGTCATCAAGGCCATCGTGACTGAAGGCGACGAAGAGTTATTGCACAAGCTCTGCCGACAGTGTCATCTTTTCGCCGACCCCAACGTGCTGCCGAAAAGCGAATGGGAATCCGTCATCTTGTCCATGTCGCGGATGCCGGGTTATGGGCGTGCGATTCCGCAGCGGATTGACACCACTGCTGTGATCAAATGGTTCCGCGAACGCGCCCCGGATGCTCTGACTGTGAGCGACCGAAGTCGTCTGCCGCTAGAACCTCCGCGGCTGAATCACCAGACGCTCCTTCAACTGTCCGTGGATCAGTCCCCGTTTGTTTCGCAGGTCAAGTTGGTCAAGTGGCTCGATACGGAACCGCCGCGTCTGCTCATGTGTGATATGCGAAGTGGAATACTCAGTGAATCAGTTCGGGAAGGGAAAGCGCTTTCGGTACGAGTTCTGGCCAATCAGGTGTCACATGCGGTTCGGATGGAACTGACCGACTTGGACGGTGACGGCCGCTCCGATTTAGTGGTCGCGAACCTCGGCTCGTTTGCGGCAATGGATCACAACCTCGGAACGGTCGATTGGTTGCATCCCACGAATGGTGGTTGGGAGCGGATCACGCTGGCCGAGAATTTGGGTCGCGTCGCCGACCTCAAAGCGTTTGACTTTGACAGCGATGGCGATCTCGACTTGGCTGTGGCTGAGTTCGGATGGCGGAATTCGGGGCACGTTTGGTTGCTGGAGAATACGACTCGAAAAAACAGCAATCCGCGAACACCACACTTCTCGATGCGAATCCTGGACGAACGCCACGGAGCCGAACAACTCGAAATCACTGACATTGATGGCGATGGCCGGCTGGACGTATTGGTGTTGCTGGCACAGGAACATGAAGTGCTCGTGGCTTACTTGAATCAAGCCGCGGGCAACTTTCTCATTCGCGAACTGCACCGCGCGGCACATCCCGGCTGGGGTTATTCCGGTTTTCAAATGCTGGACTTCGATGGCGATCAAGACCTGGACGTGCTGATCACGAACGGGGACATGATGGATGGCGGAGCCATCAAACCGTATCACGGTATTTCCTGGCTGGAGAATCTCGGCGCATTGAAGTTCGTCGAACATCCGCTGGCCGAAGTGCCGGGCGTCCATCGTGCGGAGGCTGCCGACCTCGACAACGACGGAGACCTCGACATCGTCGCTTGCACGCTGCATCCAGATGCAACTGGGCGGCAAGTTCAACAACACGGCGAATCGCTGCCACCCGCATTGATCTGGCTGGAACAGACCGCCCCGCGCACCTTCCAATTTCACGTCTGGGAGCGTGGACCCGGCAGGTATCCCACTTTGACGACAGGTGACTTCGATGGCGACGGCCGGATAGATGTCGCGCTGGGAGTCGGCCAATGGAACAAGCGGACATCCACCGAGGCTCCAAGTGCCTACGTCGAACTTTGGACAAGCGGCAGCAAATGATGGCGATCGCGTCGCTGATAATGACTGGTTGTAATCAGTGTCGACTGCACCCCACTGAGCTTGCCTCAGTGGCTTGCAGGGATTCTGCACTACCAATCGCCGACCCGAATCACGCACGGTCGGAGAGAAAATCGGGAATTGGCATGGCGTCCAAATGCTCTGGATCGCGGAACAATTCCACAAATCGGCCGATTCGCTCGATAGGCCACTGAGTGGCCGCATTGTGGACAAACTTCTCAAACAGCGCCGGCCGCGCTGCGTCCCGTCGCCGCCGGTGGCCCAAGGGGTATTCGACTTCCACACGATCCGTCTGAAAACTAAGAAAACTAAAGAAGAAGGCTCATGGTGAACCGGGGAGGCAGCGCTTGGGTGATTTGGGTTGGTTCATGAAGTGCTTAAAGGAACCGCTGGCGAAGCTGGCCAATCGCGAAGACAACTGCACCGGAACGTTCTTCGAGGGGCGTTTCAAGTCGATCGCAATCTTGGACGAAGCGAGTTTGCTCGACGCGCGACTTCACCGACGTGTGGTCCAACTTTTCCGGCACCGCGCATTTGCCTGCCGCGACCGGATTCAAGTCGATGTAGGCACACGTCGCCAGCATCACGGCAAGCAACTCGACCCCGATCAGAAGAAGCATCTCCGCAAGGAATTCGTCCGCGGCTGGGAACTGGTGCCGAACACCGCTCGCCTCTGCATCATGAACCTGTACCTGCACGGCATGGACTCCGAGCAATGCCCGATTCGCTCCGGTGTGGACTCGCTGGCCGGCGATCCCGGTGAGCGGTTTAGCGTGGTGCTCACCAATCCGCCGTTTGGCAAGAAGAGCAGCATTGCCATCGTCAACGAAGAAGGCGACCTCGAAAAAGACGAGCACACCTACGAACGCCAAGACTTCTGGACCAGCACGAAGAACAAACAGCTCAACTTCCTTCAGCACGTCAAAACGCTGCTGAAGATCAACGGCCGCTGCGCCATCGTCGTCCCGGACAACGTGCTCTTCGAGGGAGGAGCCGGCGAAACCGTCCGTCGCAATCTGCTCAAGCAATGCGATCTCCACACGCTGCTACGACTCCCAACCGGCATCTTCTACGCTCAGGGAGTGAAGGCCAACGTGCTGTTCTTCGACGCCAAGCCGGCTCAAGAAAAGCCCTGGACCTCAATGCTGTGGGTCTATGACCTGCGAACCAACATGCACTTCACCCAGAAGACCAACTCACTGAAACGCAGCGACCTCGACGACTTCGTGGAATGCTTCAACCCCAAGAACCGCCACCGCCGCAAAGCCACCTGGAGCGACTCCACCCCCCAAGCTCGCTGGCGAGTCTACGAGTACGAGGAGCTGCTCAAGCGAGACAAAGTAAACCTCGACATCTTCTGGCTCAAAGACACGAGCCTCGAAGACTCCG
>JAYVSP010000891.1:0-2644 GCA_043775215.1 Planctomyces sp.
AACTCGAAAGCCCAGGGCAGAGCGGAGCGGCGTCAGCCGCGTAGCGCCGCCCTGGGTTTGACGGACAAAACGTGGCAAGCCCTGTAGGGGCGAAACAAAGGGATGTCTTTAACCTCCGTGGAGTTTCGCCCTTTCAGGGCTTCTTATTGTTGTTCTCTTCGTCACCCAGGGCTTCGCCCTGGGCTATCGAGTTGCACCCCTTTGGGGTGAAAAACAAGACTGCGCAACTTCAAACTCACGCTTCGGGTTATGGACGCAGCGCTCCGGGCATGCGTGGCGACGCGACTGCGGCGAAGAATAAGTATCGCTCGAGTAATTCGCCTGCCAAGCAGGCAACGAACAGCAATGCGGATGCCGCGATCACTGCCGGTGACGACGGATTCGCTTCCGTAATGAGTTGCAGCAGCAAGCCCGGCATCATCAATCCGCCGAGCACTCCACACGCGAACCGCGCTTGCGTCAGTCGCGCCAGCGGACCAACCATCAGAACCGCGGAGCGTCGCAACGGAGTGGTCTGTTGCCGCAATAGATGCCGAAAGATGGCCGCCTCGAAGATCAATTTGGCCGCTGTGACCAGCATCAGCGTTTGGCAAATCAAGTCGCCTCGCCGAACCAGCAAACTTGTCACCGGGCCATTTTGAATCACCGACAGCGAGAGCAACGTGAGCCACACGGCCGCGATGCCCAAGAGCGCGGTCGTCAGAAAGAACCGAGTCGCCGTCAGCGGGAAGTTCCAAAACGCACGCTGCGTGAAGGCGTAAATCATCACCGAACAAAAAATGCCTATCAGTCCTGATGCGGCCACGGCCCAGCCGAGCCAGGTGTGCCAATACGGACTCGCTCCCAAGACTTCTGGTCCGAACCAGTTTCCGGCGGCGTACAGCAACGCGGCTCCGGCGAAGGCACCGAACGCCACGATCTCGCGGCTGAGCCATGAGTGCCGCAGGCCGATCACCGCGCGATACGCGAACTGTGGACGTCCCAAGTGCAGTGTGCTGGCGGCCAGCGCAAGCAACCCGAACAGCAGCGCGTTCAACGAGTGCAACGGGCGAATGGCCGAGATCAATTCGGCCGAGAGAACTTCTTCGAGCGCCAGTCCGGCCAGAAACGCACCGACTGAAAACTGCGTGAGCACCAGCATGATGATCAGCGGCCAGTGCGGATGCTGAGTCGACACCGAATGAAAGTCTGCCGGCAGCAGATTGCGCGGGAAGACTCGCTTCGACTTGTACGTTGTCGTCGGCAGAGTGATTTGTGGTTCGGGAGCGGCCGGTAAAAAGACGTTCGCCTCCGAGTCTTCAACCACCTGAGCCTTGTCAACAATCCGGATCGCGATCGCTTCGTGCGGGCAAGCCTGGACGCAAGCGGGAGCCTCGCCGTTCGCCAGCCGGTCCGAACACATATCGCACTTACGGACGATCCCTTTCTCGGCGTTGTACTTCGGCACTTCATAAGGGCAGGCCAGAATGCAGTACTGGCAGCCGAAGCACTGATCGTCGAGATGCTTGACGATCCCCGTGACCGGATCTTTTTCATACGCATCGACCGGACAGGCCGTCATGCACGCCGGTTCGACGCAGTGATGACAGGCAGTCGTGACGTGCTGCATCGCCGGATTCGATGTCGTTCCGCCAATCAACAATCCGACATCGCGCCACGTCTCGTTGTCATCCAGCCCATTCAGTGTGTGGCACGCGGTGACGCACGCCTTGCAGCCGGAGCAGCGATCCAGATCGACTTCAAACGCGTACTGCTGTCCTGGTCCAGGAGCGGTCGCGGGAATCAACGCCTTGTAGAACTTGGACTGTGCCGGCAAGCCCCCGGCGTCGTGTCGGCGCGCGAACGCATCGACGGCCGTGAGTTGTTGTTGCTCGCGCAGCAAGTGGTCGAGAAGTGCGGGGCCATCGGTAATGATCGGCAACGGAACCAGCGGTTTCGCGCGGTCCTTCGGCAGTAAGGCCGGCTCAGCCTCAGGGATTGCGAGCGACACGACGGCACCTACGCTTCCTGCGCGACCAGCGACTGCGAGGCTCGCGAGCCGCAGCCGGTCTGGCATGAGGTCGCCAAGTGGCAACCGATTTCGGTGGCCAACTGCCGGTCGAGCTCGTCGGTTGGCGGAAGTTCGAGCAGTACGTCATCCCCGTCGATGCGTACCGGGAACGTGCGGATGTGATATTCCTCCCCTTGCAGCGATTGGCCGGTTTCCAGCGAGAAGGTTTTCTTGTGCAGCGGGCAAGCAACTTTCGGAGTGCCGGCCGCATCGCCGATGATTCCACGCGACAGCACAAACGCCTTGCGATGCGGGCACATGTTTTGACTGGCATACCACTCGCCGCGGGACGTGAAGTTGAACACCGCGATCTGCGTTTGACCGTATTTGATCGTCGCGCCGCCATCTTTCGGGAAGTCCCAGACTTTGCCGACTTGAATCCACGTAGCCACGTCGCTCCGCGACATGGATGCCATATCGCTCTCTGACTTTGAAGCTGACATCGACAGCTCGTCTTCGTTCGGCAATTCCTGTTGCGGAGCAACCGGGCTGCGATCGCTCATCGCTTTGAATTGCTCCAGCGATACGAATTCTGGCGGCCAGAAGTCGGGACGCGCTTGTCCGCGTTCGGGGACAATCTCGATGCACGATTCG
>JAYVSP010000892.1:0-5642 GCA_043775215.1 Planctomyces sp.
GGTCGATGCGACACTCACCTCGACGAACGAGAGCCTCTTCGTCAGCGCGATCCAGAAGCAAGCCGGGACATACACCGCCAAGAAAGACGCGGTTCTCTCCTCGTTCGACACCATCAAGGCCAATGTCACCGCGCAGCTTGGCAGCATCGGCATCGAGTTCGCCCGCTCGGTCGAAGGCATCCTTTCGGCCAAGAAGTCGATCGGTCTGAATGTCCGCGACGACGTGACCAACACCGCCGCGATCACCTCGGCCGAAGGGAGCATTTTCATCGCCGCTCAGAACATTCTCGGTTCCGTGACCGCGAATCAGGGGAACATCGCGTTGGACGTCTTCGGCAATCTGAACGGCAGCATCACGGCTGGCTCGACGTTGTACGACGGCAAGGCCATTGCCGCAAAAGTGCGCGGTGTGACGTCGGGGAATCTCGACGCTTCGGGGTCCGTGAATCTCTGGTCGTTCGGCAACGTCACGGGCAACGTGACGGCCGGCGGCACTGGCAGCGATCCACAAACCACCACGATCGTGACCTGGGGCAAGATCACCGGCTCGGTTGCGGCGGGACTCGGGAATCTCGGCATCTTCGCGCACGGGGACATCGAAAACACCGTCAGCGCCGACGGCGACATCGACATCACGACGTGGGGCAGCGTCATCTCCGGCGCGACGATCACCGGCAACGGCAGCGGCAAGTCAGTGACCGTGTTCGCTCGCAACGATGTGTCCGACGATGTCACATCGGGCGGTTCGTTGACCGTCACGGCGGGCGGCGCGGTCGCTGGCGACATGAATGGCGGCAGCAGCGCCACCGACAACGTTTCCGTCAGCGCGCTGTCCGGCAACGTCAACAGCGGCGGCTCCGGCACACAAGTCATGGCGGGCGGCAACGCCACCGTCTTCGCCAAGGGAGACGTCGGCGGCACCGTCGCAGGAACCAACGGCAACGCTTCGGTGATTGCGCGCGGCGCCTTTCAAGGCACCGTCACGGCGGGAGTCGATGCGACCCTCGCCGTAGCGGGAGCCATCACGTCATCCTTCGTCGATGCGGGACAGGATGCCAAGGTCTCGTCACACGCCGCCGTCTCGAACACCAGCGTGGACGCTTATCGCCACGCCAGCCTGTGGGCCGCAGGAGCCATCAGCACCAGTGCCGTCAACGCGGGCGACTACAGCAGCGGCACCCCTCAACCGGGAACCGCGACCGTCACATCGCTCGCCAGCCTGACGACTGTCGCCGCTCAAGCGCGCGACGAGGTTTCGATGTATGCGGGCGGAGTCCTCTCGGCAGGAGTGGCCACCAGCGATCAGAATTCCGTGACGGTTGCCGCGCTCGGCGACCTCGATGGACAATTCACGGCGGGCACGTCCGCCAGTTTGGTCTCGTTGGGCAGCATTCTCTCGACGACGACCGTCACCAACGGAACCTCTGCCGCCGCGTCCGTCGATCTGTTCGCGAACGTCTCGATCGACGGCGGCAGCTACACGATCACCGGCGACTTGAAGGCCACGGCGATGGTCGATCTCAAGGGAACCTACACGATCAACGCCAGCGGCGACTTCGCCGGCGCGGCGACGCTGTTTGCCGGAGTGGTGTTGGATGCCAACGTCACGGCTGACGGAGCCTTGCAGGCCAGCGCGCGGAACGGCATTCAAAACAGTCTGACCAGCAACAATGCCTCGGTGACGGCGGGCAACTCGGCCGCCGGCAACATCTCCGCCACCATTCAGGCCGCGACCACCGCGACCGTCTCCAACTTGAACGGCGATATCACCGGCGCGATCACCGCCAGCAACGGCGCGGCCACCGTCACGGCCGATGGAGCCTTGACGTCGAACGTCTCGGCCACCAACGGCGACCTCATCGTCCGCGTCACCAAAGACATCTCGTCCCCGAACCTCACCTCCAACCAAGCGATCAACTTGCAAACGCTGCAAAACGTCACGTCCGCAGTGACGACTTCAGTCGGCACAACACTCACCGTGTGGGCAGGTCTCGATGTGGACGGCACTCTGACCGCGCCCAGCGATGTGACCATCACGTCGCAAACCGAAGACGTCGCGGGCACGATCACCTCGAACTCAGGCCACGTCACGATCTCCGCACTCAAGACCGTCAGCGCAACGGTCACGGCCAATCAAAACGCCACAGTCTCCGCGCTCGACGCCATCACCGGCAGCGTCACCGCCACGAACGGCAACGCCACAGTCACCGCCCTCGACGGCCCGATCAGCGGCGCCGTCACCGCCAACAACGGCTCAGTCACCGAATTCGCCAAAGGCAACGTCAGCGCCGCCGTGAACGCCGGAGTCGATGCGACCGTCACGACGTTCGGCAACCTCAGCGCTGCAGTCACCGCCGGTCAAGACGCCATCATCAGCGTCGGTGGCGCGATCACCGCCTCCACATCCGCCTCGCGCGACATCACCGTCTCGGCAATGGGGAGCATCAGCAACTCCGTGACCGGAGGTCGCGCTGCGACCGTCGCTGCGTTCGGTCCGATCAGCGCCGCCGTCTCGGCCGGTACCGGCAAGGCCGACGTCTTCTCATCCGGCAACATCACCGGCGGAGTCACCGCCGGCACGGATGCGACCGTGTTCACCGGCGCCGGCTACTCCGGCTTACTCCAAGCCGGCCAAGACGCCAACCTCACCGCGCTCGGCAGTATCACTCTGCTCAACGCCAATGCTGGCCGAGATGTCTCGGCCGTAGCCTTCGGCCTGATCAGCGGAGCCGTGACGTCAGCGGGCCGCGATGTGCAAGTCGCGTCGCTGTTGTCGAGCAATCAAGTCCTGATCACATCCGTCGGCGGCAACGCCAGCGTTTTTAGCTACGGCGTGATGAACTCAACCGTCACCGGCGTGACCGGCAACATCGACGCGACGTCCTTCGGCACGCTGCAAGGCACCTTCAACGCCAGCGGCGACGTGTCCGTTTACGCCGTCGGCGCGATCCCCGTGATCGCCGTCAGCGCTGGCGACGAAGCGTCGGTCGTCGGTTGGAGCACCGTCTCCGGCCCCGCCAACATCATCGGCACCAACTCCGCCACGCTGTGGGCGGCCGACGACGTCATCGGCGACGTCACTTCCAGCGCCGGCCCCGCGCTGGCGATCTCCTTCGGCAACATCCTCTCCCTCGGCGGCATCAGCGGCGGCACCGATGCGCTGGCCTTGACCGTTGGCAACTTTTCCGGCTTCGTCACCGCCGGCACGGCGGGAGCGGGCGGCTTCGCCGGCCTCGTCACGCTGGGCAATTTCGTGCTCGGCAATGTCTCGGGCACCGACGCGGTCGTGGTCACTCAAGGCAACCTCAATGGCTCCGTCAGCGCGACGAACGACGCCTCCGCCTTCGCGATCGGCAACCTCAGCGGCGACGTCACCGCCGGCCGAGACATCTCGCTGGCGTCTTACGGCAGCATCGGAAATTCCAGCGCCGTGTACTCCGCCGGCCGCGACATCACCGACATCTGGGCCGTCGGCAACATCGAGGGCACCTACACCGCCACCCGCAACATTGGCGCGATGATGACGTCCGCCGACAACATGTACTCGTCGATGGGCGGCATCTTCAGCTACAGCTCAATCAACGCCAACTTCACCGCCACCGGTACAATCGGCGATCCCACCACCGGCCTCATTCAGCCAGCCCAAGCCGTCGGCAGCATCGCCGGCAGCTTCACCGCCGGAACCGCCATCGGCGACCTCACCGCGGGTGGCTCGATCTCCGCCACCACGTCGGCGCCGCAACTCGGCGCGATCTCCCCGTTCAGCACGACTCTTGCCAGCCTCACCGCGCCGACGGCACCCGCATCCATCACGGCCGATGTGCTCAACGGCCTCGCGGTCGCTCAATTGATGATGACGAACTCGGTCAGCGATTATGTCACGCAAGCATCGCAAGCCATGACCGATGCCAGCACGGCGCTCGCGACCGCTCAGTCCGACGCTATCAACGCCATGAACGCCGCACTGGCCAACTTGACCACGAATAACAACACTCTGCGGACCAATGCCACAACAGCGTATAACGACGCCGTCAATGCCACCAATAACGCCTACAGCAATGCTATCAACCAAGCCTTCATCGGCTGGAACAACACCCTCGCCGACGCCACCGCCCTGGCCACCGGAGCCAACACTCGCAACACCGCCGCTCTCATCGACTCGGGCACCACCGTCGCGGAACTCGACGCCCAATTCACCGGCATCAACAACACTCTCGCACAAGCCGACACCGACATTACCAACCAACAAAACCAAGCGAACACGCAAAACAACACTGAGCTCGCGAATCATCCCGCCGACTGGAACAACGCTTGGATGCAACGAAACGGGGGTCGTAACGTCGGCGTCGGAGCTCCAGGGCCTTGGGAGCTTTGGATTCCCATTTGGGGTTCGGGGCGAGCAGCGCTCAACGACTTCCAGAATGGGAATTATGGATGGGGTATTTTCAACTCGGCGATGGCGATTTCTGATGTCTTTCTTGTAAAGTCAATCGTCACTGGAGCCGCGAAAGGACTCGTCAAACTTTCCGGATTCTCTTGGGGCAATGTGCGGCGTTGGCTTGGAAATAAAGGCTTCGCCGAAGCTGGCCAGGAAGTGCATCACTGGCTCATACCGCAGGGTGGAGCGGGCAAGAAAATCTGGCAAGAGGGCTGGGGATATCATGTTCCGGAATGGCTGAAGAATCAGCCGTGGAACCTCAAGACGTTTGGTAAGAATCCCGACGTTTGGCATCAGCTTGCTCATGGAAAAGGTACGCTCGCGAAAAAACTTCCAAGGTTTGTACGTCCCGTTGTTGCTGTCATTGTTGCTACGCCAAATTGGGCACGAGCGGCAGCCTTTTCTTCGTTCGGGCGATTGGTAGAACTTACGCGGGTTGACATTTGGATGTCTGCCTCAGAGTCTGACGATGAATGACGATGAATGACGATGAATAGACATTTCTCTAGAAACGCCAAACTAATTTCGATTCACGGAGATTGTGTTTCGTGTACTACCTTCGACTCCGAAACGTTTCGGATCTTGGGTGGGTCCGCTGATTATTCGACTCCCGAACTTTTGATTGATGACACATTTCAACTCTCCGTCGTCATTGGAGAGCATCGCCCAAAATGTCCAAATGGCTGGCTAAACCGCTTGCTCTGGTTCCTAGCTCCGGTCTGGCACGTCGAACTTGATTTCGATGGTCCTCCACGTCACGGAACTTTGGAAGAATGTCGCCGACTTATCTACAGCGCAATGGAACTCAATCCAGAGCATTATGAGTCGTCATGGAGTATGGAAGAGTGGAAGGATTTGATTTGGTCGGCCGAAACATTCGAAGAACTCTATCTATTGAAACAGGGTGGTGAGTCTTATCTCCAATTTGAACAGCTGCGAGCAGCACGGAAGGCAAACAAAGGGGAAGGGGGAAACAAAGGGGAAACAAAGGGGCCAGAGGCAAACAAAGGGGACAGGTCCATTTAATTGACAGCAGCAAAAGGTCACCTGTCCCCTTTGTTTCAATCCAGCGCGAGCATAAAAGCGGGGGGCAGAAAAGGGGCAGAAAAGGGGTCAGGTCTGAATGGCACTGCCGATTGTGTAGCATGAGGTTATGGCGAGCGTCGCGGTCGGGCCAGTCTACGGTCGTCAGGGACTTCGGTCT
>JAYVSP010000893.1:0-3281 GCA_043775215.1 Planctomyces sp.
AAAACGCCGCCGCCAACGTCTGCGCGTGAGCACTCCTCAACCACCACGGCGGTTCAAACGGAGGGAGCATCGTCGAAGTAGCGACGCTCACAAGTCCCCTTCCGCCGCGCGCGGCATCGCATCGGGATACGGCCCCAGAAACCGTTCACCATTGAAGTGAATGAGATGGTCGGGCGAGTCCGCCACCCACACTTCGGTCTCCCATGAAATCTGCGTCAAAAATGACCGCATCGCCGCCCGCGTCGAAAATGCCGTCACAAACACCAACCCAGCCTTCGATCCGCGAAAGAGGTCTTTCAGTCTCTGATGTTGCTGTTCATCTATGACCCCCGACATTTCCGCTGACTGCACGATCACCAGCCATTCGCGGCTGCGGTCGTATAGAAGAACATCGGGCAACTGATCGACTTTAACTTCGGAAATACCGAGCGACAGTGCCAATACGTACGCTGCTTCCGTGGGCGAGAATTCTTCGCTGCGAACGTGCAATACAACGGCATCACGTAAATGGAACGCACAAAAACTGGTGAAGACTTGTTCAGTAAGCGCGGCACAGCTCACTCGCGTCCGGGTTGCTGTTGTAAACATGCTCATAGTCATGCTCCCAAATGAATTCCAACAGTTGATAGCGCAGCCAGTCAGTAGGTCAGCAACAAGCGGTCAGCCACGATCTCGTTCTCCAACGTTTGACCACCCAATTGCAGGTGCCAGAGCATAGACCGTCCACAGTCGATCAGAACCTCCTGCTCAAACAGCCCCTCGGGCATTGGGATGTTGCAGACCAGATTGCCCGAGCGTTTCCTGCCGTCGATACTCACCCCCATCCGAACCTCCAGTCGAAAGGTAATAGTGGGTGAAAGGTTTTTCACTTTCAAACTCGTCGAAACAAGAGTGAATTTCACGGTGCTGATACAAAGGCTGTTCAGATCAGACATCCGTGTACACGCCTTCACTCGCCCTAAATCACTTCGCATTGAGCGCAGAGTACACCGCTGTTGCAATCTTGCCGACATCGGCGTAGCTGCTGTTGGTCATGACGACGACACCATGTTTGGCTTTGGGATAGAGGACCATTCTAGTAGCGACTTCGGGTTGGTTGCCGTTGTGAGAGACCTTGAAACCTTGCTGCCCGTTCTCGACTGTGAAGCCCAAGCCCCATGTAGTTGTCTTGCCGTCCTTTGTTTGTTGGTTGGTCCACATCGCCGCTTGAGCTTTTTCTGACACCAGCTTGCGGTTGAGGAGGGCTTCCGCCCAACGGGAGAAGTCTCGGATGTTGGAGCGATATGCACCGGCTCCATGTTTCCAGTACTGAGGTTCGTCGAGTGATTTCACGATGGACTCGCCCTGCTTCGCATAGCCAACGGCCAGCTCGATCTCGTTACCAATGTCCGGATCGAACGAGGTCCACTTTAACGGTCGGGCGATGCGCGACTGAAGCTGCTCGTAAAACGGTTGATCTCCCGCCCGTTCGATCACGGCGCTCAGCAGGATGTAGGCGTAGGACGAATAGTCCACCTTCTCACCTGGGTTGAAGATCAGCGGCGACTGGTTGAACTTATCGAGAGCCAGCACCGGGTGCGAGAAAGGATCGGCCTCATCGTACTTCCGCTCTGTCGGCACAATCTCGCCATTAGCATAGTGTGGGATGCCGCTTTGATGACAAAGCAGATGTCGCGTCGTGATGGAGTGCCCCTTATCGGGAAACTCTGAAACGTACATTCTCACGTCGGCATCGAGGTCCAGCATCTTCTTCTCAATGAGCTGCATCGCGAGTACGGCGGCAAGCGGCTTGGAGTTCGAAGCCCAGTTGAACTTGGTTTCGACTGTGACGGGAATCGATTGCTCTCGGTCGGCCATTCCGTAGCCCTTCAGGTAGACAATCTTTCCCTGAATGAGGATCCCAACTGATAGCCCGACTAACTTTTGCTCTCCAGCAATCAAATTCATCGCTTGATCGACGGCGCGGGCCTTGGCTAACGGAAGGGTGTTTTCAACGGTATCGCGCGCCACTCCGCAATTGGCGATCATGTGTAGAAAAAAGAATAGTATTGATACTCGCAACGTTAAGGCCATTTCTCCACTCCTGAAAAAAGAGGTAAATTAAAACGCTCCGGTCTGCTCAAGTGGCAACCTTATCAATGTTACCTTCATCAATCCGTGTCAAAGGCCAGATGATTCATTCACCGTAATTTCACAGTTCATCTGTGCAGATGGTGATTGCTTTGGAATCGAGAGTCACTTCAATTCAGCCAGCTTCTTTGAGGCTTCGGCCTTGGCTTTGGTCATGACGCTTTCGAGGGTGATGCTGGCTCCGTTTTGGCGTTTGCTTTCGTCGGCCGCTTCCATGAAGGCATAGATTTCCAGCGTTTCGGTTGCAGTCACGGGGGGCTGGCCGGTGCGAAAGAATTTGACGATCTCGAACAGCAGAGGGTCGTAGCCGTCGTAAGAGCCGACTGGGGCTTCGCCTTTCTCACCGACTGCTTTGCCGACGTAGCTCTTTCCTTCGCGGAAGATGCCGACTCGTTCGCCCGACCACTGGCCGGTGACTTCGATCTTGCCGTCTTCTGTCTTGCCGCGCGTGACCGATTGGCAGCCGGTGCCCATCACGGTGAAGAGCGACTCCACGCCGTGAATGCCGTACCAGAAGAGGTCGGGGTGAGTCGGTTCGAGGCTGGCGGGGCTGGTCGTCTCACACTTCAGAACCTTCCCAATCGAGCCACCGCGCACGGCGAGACTCTCCTTTCCGAATCGCAACGACGACGACGAAAAGACCGGGGCGTTGTACTTCTTCGAGACCTCGAAGATCGCGATCGCGTCGGCCAATGACCCGGCGATCGGCTTGTCGATGAAGCACGGCTTGCCTGCTTTGGCGACGGGAATGTACTGCTCCAAGTGCGGGCGACCGTCGTTCGTTTCGAGGAACACGATGTCCACTTTCGTCAGTAGCACGTCGATCGAATCGACGATCTCGACATCGAGCTTCTTCATCTCGTCGATGTAGCCGGGGACGCGTTCGAGGCTCGACTTAATGTCGGAACTCCCCTTCGGATAGGCTGCGACCATGCGCACACCCGCGACCTCGGGCTTCTGGGGATTGGCATTGAGCGTTTTGGCGAAGGCCCCGCAGTGCGAGGTGTCGAGGCCGATGATCCCCGCCCGCAGCGGCTTCGGTTCGGCGGCAGCATCGGCTTTCTGAGTCGCGGCGGCTTCCTTCTGAGCGGTGGACGTGAGTCCTCCGGCGGTCGTTGAACTCGGTTCGGTCGAACTCGTTTTTGGAGTAG
>JAYVSP010000894.1:0-1799 GCA_043775215.1 Planctomyces sp.
CTCTATTCTTCTTTGCCTTGTTCGCCGTCCTGATCCGTGTTCAATCCGTGTTTCATCCGTGGCTTTGAAGCTTACCTCCCCGGAACACCGGAAGAGCCAAACGAATTAGGAAACAGAAATGTATTACCACACAAACGGACGTCGATTCTTGATCGGAATGTGGATTTTTGTGACGGCATTTGTTTGGTTCATCGCGCCGCCATCGTCATCGACATTGGTAACCGCTCAAGCCGCCGAACGCACCACCGATAGTTGGCAGGTGATCCACATCGGCAATCAGCGAATCGGTTATCAGCACGGCCGCGAGCAAGTCGAAGTGCATGACAAACGCACGGTGATCACCAGCGTCAGCGAGTCACACTTTCAAATCAAACGGTTTGGACAAGAATTGAATTTGTCGACGTCATTACGAACGGAGGAAACGGAGGATGGCGGTCTGTTGAAGTTTGTCTTCGAGATGAAAAATCCGCCCGCCCAGATGACTCGAACCGAGGGAATCGTGGTGGGATCGGACTTGGAATTGGTTTCGATAATTGCTGGCAAATCCGAGAAGCGGCGGATCGCTTGGGAACCAGATGCGAAGTCGCCGGCCTACCCGGATCGACTGTTGCGTGAGAAGCCGTTGAAGCCGGGCATGGGGTTCTCCACGAAAGTCTTCCTGCCGGAATTCAATAAATTCTCGAAGGTCAGCTACACCGCGGATGACCTCCGTCCGGTGAAGCTGTTGGATGGTAAAGAGCATTCTTTGCTGAAGGTGAAAGTCAGTTTCTCGGCGATTCCAGAGAACGACTCGCGGCAGTACGTCGACTCAGACGGGCAGACGAAGATGACCGAAATCGACATGCTCGGCTCGGTGGCTCGCGCATACGTCGTGACACGCGATGTCGCCTTGCAAGCGATCGCTGGTGCGGAGCTGGATCTGGCGGTCAACACGCTGGTCCGTATCGAGCCGCCGATCCTCGACGCACATCGCAAGAAGCGAATCGTCTATCGCATCTCGTCGAAAGACGAATCGCCCGAACGCGCGTTCCTATCCGGTGGCACTCAGCAGATTAAGCGGATATCTGGCGAGGCGATCGAACTGACTGTCGGCATCAAGTCAATTCCGCCAATCAATTTGCGGCCGGTGTCGACCGACGCAAAGTACCTTGCGCCGACGCAATTTCTGCAAGCCCGCGACCCGGCCGTGATTGAACATGCCGATCGCGCGGCCGGGGGTGAAACTGACCCGAGTCGCATTGCAACTCGGCTGGAGAAGTACGTGCATGACAAGCTGACGAAGAAAAACTTTTCGACCGCGATGGCCTCAGCGGCGGAAGTTGCACAGCGGATGGAAGGGGATTGCACCGAACACGCCGTGCTGTTGGCGGCGATGTTGCGGGCGAAAAAAGTGCCGTCGCGCATTGCGGCGGGATTGGTCTACATCGAAACGATGAACTCGTTCGGCGGACACATGTGGACGGAAGCGTTCTTGGCGGGTGAATGGATTCCGCTCGACGCCACAATGGGACGCGGCGGCATCGGCGCGGCACATCTCAAAATGGCGGATTCCGCGCTGGACGAGGATTCGCCCCTGCCGGTCACGACCTTCCTGCCACTGTATAACGCGCTGGGCAAGCTGAAGATCGAGGTCGTGAAGGCCGAGTGAAACGCGAGCGGACACCGCACTAACCCGACGCGTAAGTTTTGAAGTTGCGCTGTCGTCCTGGCCCAAAGGGCCAAGACTCGAAAGCCCAGGGCAGAGCGGAGCGGCGTCAGCCGCGTAGCGCCGCCCTGGGTTTGACGGACAAAACGTGGCA
>JAYVSP010000895.1:0-17995 GCA_043775215.1 Planctomyces sp.
TGGGAATTCAATGGGATGTTTGCAATTTCTTCATCCACCCGCGTCAACATTTGCCCCGCGAGACTGTGAGACTGCGAGACTGCGAGTTTGGAGGCGAGATGTCAGCACTGGAAACTGTCAACACGAGAGACTTGGTGGGAGAAATCATTGGGGAGGGCCGTTACGACCTGCGCGAACTGCTGGGGAGCGGCAGCATGGGATATATCTATCGAGCCTATGATCGTCGGCTGGAGACCGACGTCGTCGTCAAGATTCCGCGCCGTCACAAACTGGAAAATGCCGATTCGGTGCGACGGTTCAAGCAGGAATCCAAGTTTCTCGTGAAGCTGACTCATCCGCACATCGTCAGCATTTTGGACGTGGGCAATTACGACGGCGCGCCGTTTTTCGTGATGCCGTTTGTGAGCGGGGGCAACTTGCGGTCGCGACAAAAGAATGAGCTGGGCGTACAAGTACCACTCAAGCCGGGTTCGTTGCGGACGTGGCTGCTGGAGATTGCCAAGGCGTTGGACTTCATCCACTCGCAAGACTGCATACACCGCGACGTGAAGCCGGACAACATC
Organism: Planctomyces sp.; assembly: GCA_043775215.1. GTDB lineage: Bacteria > Planctomycetota > Planctomycetia > Planctomycetales > Planctomycetaceae > SXKJ01. The sequence continues at coordinate 564 of JAYVSP010000895.1, forward strand.
CTGTTTGACGAACACGGCCATGCGTTTTTGAGCGACTTTGGACTTTCGAAGATCCTGCGCACGGAAACGAATGATTCCCATCAGACGACGGCGGGAGCGATCGTTGGCACGCCGTTGTTTGTCGCGCCGGAACTGGTGTTGGGTGAGCCCTACGACGGGCGATCGGATCAATACTCGCTGGCGTTGACGGCCTACGACTCACTGGCGGGAAAGAATCCGTTGGAAGGTCCGACACCCATGGCGACGCTCGTCAATCAAACGACGAAGGAACCGCCGCCACTGACGGAGCTGAATCCGCTCGTGACTCCCGCCGTCGCGCGGATTCTGCGGAAAGCGATCGCCAAGTCGTCGAGTCAGCGGTATCGAACCTGCGTCGAGTTTGCCGAAGCCGTGTTAAACGCGTTGCCTGCCGGCGAATCATCGCGGTCATCGGCGACGTACTCTGGGCGAACGAATTCAAAACTCAAGTCATCCGCGTCCAACGCGATGTCCGACACATTGATCCGCGCGCGAAAACCTGGCGGCTCGGAGGTTCGCCAGGCGTCCTCGCACTCCGCGTCAAGCGTCCGCCAGCCATCGAATCTGGGAGCGGCTTCGAAATCGCGGTATGTGGTCACGGCTCAATCGCCCATCGTGAAGGGCAAGTCGACCTGTCCGAGCTGCTCGCGGATTTTCGTTTTGCAACCGGCGTTCGCGGGCAAGAAGGCGTCGTGTCAAACCTGCTCGGCGCGGCTGCTGATCTCCACCGACTTCAGCGAGGTGCGACAACTTGAAGTGCGCACCGTCCGCGACAATGAGGTCTTCGCGACTGGCAGTTCGCCGGCAGGTAACGCTGACTCGAACACCGCACTCGGTGAGTTCAATTTGATTCTGGGCCAAGAAATGTTTGGCTGGAAACTCAACCGCATATGGGCGCTGGGGCTCATGACGCTGTTGGTGCTGTTTCTGCTGTTCATGACGACCTATTTCAATCGCAGTGCCTTGCAGGCGGAGCGTGAACGGATGCGAGAACAGTTCCGTCCAAGATCAGTCGAGGGGCGGTAATCCGCGCAGTCCATTTTGAGGAGTTGGCAATGCCCACGGATTATGAAGTTCTTGCGAAGACGTCTCCGCGACACTTCTCGGATGAATTCGAGACGGTAGGCTGCGGAAAGTCGAACTTGTTCCATCTCAGGGATGCCGTCGTGTTTGGTGAATTACGACCAGTGGATGGCGGAAGCTCAATTGTGCTCGACAAGCCGTCGATCACATTTGGGCAGGACCGTACCTGCGACGTGGTGATTGAGCATCCGTCGGTGGCGGCCAATCACTGTCACATGGAAATTCGCGACGGCCACTGGTTCATTGAAGACCTGGGCAGCCGTGGCGGCATCTGCGTGAACGGCGAAAAGGTGGTGAGTGCCTGGGTTCCCGCTCAGAGTGTGATCAACATTGGTGGGCTCGAGTTTGACTTGCAGTATTCGTCCGCCAATCTCACCGAGGCGGGTCACGGATCGGTCTCGCCCGTGTTGTTATCGAAGCTCGAACACGCCTTGAAGGCGATCCCGCCGCAACGGAGCCAGCGAGTGCAGGTGCGAGTTGGCTCGCCCTTGCCGCCCGAGACGCCGACAACCACCTTCGGAAGACTCCTGTCCAAGGACGACGAATTCCCGATTCCACTCTTCTATGACGAACTTTACGTGGGCCGCGATTCTGACTGTGATGTCATCCTGCCGTCCGTAGAGGTGGCTCGAACTCACTGCGTGTTGCGATTGCAGGACGGCTTTTGGCTGGTACGCGACCTCAACAACAACGGCGTCAGTATCGACGGCCAAGCGGTTCAGGAAGGCTGGCTCCTTCCGGGTGCCGTGCTCGGAGTGGCCTCGCATCAATTCGAGATTGCGTATACGACGTTGAGCGATTCCCCGCCGGAAACGGTCGTGCCGATCAACGAATTCAATTTGCCCAACGACGACGAGACGTTGATCGACGATGAAGATGAGGCGCCGGACACACTGAGTGCCACGCCGATCGACTTTGCCGCGGAGCCTCCCGCCGCAGAGCGATCGGTCACGACGCACACCATGGACGAGCCCCTGCTGGCGCTCGACGAAATGCTGGCGTCGATCGAGGAATTGATGCCTGCCGTCGAGGACCGATTCCCGCCACCCACCAATCCAATACCCGCCGAGCCAATACCCACCGAGCCACAACTTGCCGAGCCGCAACCAGCCCAGGATCTGGCACCGCAGAATTCAGAATTAGTAAATCCCAGCGTTCTGCTTCAACAACGTCCTGATCCGCCAATTCTGAATTCTGCGGCGCCTGACCTCTCGCTTGACGCGCAAACTTCACCGCTCGTCAACCGGCAATCCGCCAGAGGTAAGCGGCCGAAGGCCAACGATCGGGTGACAGCGATCCCTGAGCCGAACGCATCTCGATTGCCCGAGCCTTCGACCATCGACCGGCCGATGATCAACGTGCCGTTGCAGAAGTTCGTCCAACAGAAGCAAGAACGCATCCGCCAGTTTCTGAAAGACCGTGAATTCGGCGGTCTGCTTTTAACGCGTCCCTCGAACATCGCTTGGTATGCGGGCGGCGCGGAAGTTCCCAGTAGTTTCTGCGGCCAGGCGACCACCGCCTTATTGATCACTCCCGAGGGAAGCACGCTGCTGAGCCGTAAGTCCGACGCTGAGTTGTTGCTCAACAGCGCGGCGCTGGGCATTGGCCTGAAACATCAGGACTGTGACTGGCCCGATGGTGCGCGTGATTTGCTGAAGGACGGACTGGGAATCAAAAACATCGCTTGTGATCAGTCGTGGGAGTCGTGTGTGGACGTGTCGCCGGATGTCGCCACGATGCGTCTGACGTTGTCCCGGCAGGAGTTGGAGCTGTTACGAATCCTGGGAATTCGCGTGGCCCGCACGGTTGAAAAGGCGGCCCGTGAATTTTGCCGCGGCGACACGGAATCGCAAATCGCTGGCGACGTCGCCGCGCGGCTGGTTCGGCATGGAGTTCACCCCCAACGCATCCAAGTCTGGGGCGATGGCCGCGGACAACACTGTCAGAATTGGAATTTTGGACGTGACCCGGTCAAGCGCTATTGCACGATTTCCGTGATTGGCCAACGCCAAGGATTGCACGTCGCGGTCTCGCGGACCGTCAGCTTTGGCATTCCTCCGAAGGAACTGCGCTGGAATTACTCGGACATGTTCATGGCTCACGCGACCGGTCTGCTCGGCCTGCACAATCTGGCCGAACCCGCTACGGTGTGGAGTGAAGTGCGGCAAGCGTGCGACAAACTTGGATGTTCCACGGAATTTCGAGCATCCGCTCCGGGCTTTGTCACCGGTTATGAGTTGTGCGAAGCCCCGCTCTCGCCCACCAGTTCGCTGCGACTGCAGGCAGACATGCCGGTCGTCTGGCAGTCGTCTGTCGGCCCGGCCCGCGCGGTCGATACGGTCTTGATCCGCGAAGCCGATTGCAAAGTCATCACACAAACTGACGAATGGCCACAGACCCGCGTCGTCATCAAGAAAACGAAGCTTTTCGGCCAGGCTGTGCTCGAACGCGGTCATTGAAGGCGTCTTATGGGAACTCACGGAACCGGATGGATGTTGCGGTTATGCGCGCTGGCCGCGTTGCTGCTGGGAGGCTGCGGCGGAGATGCCAATCAAGACTTTGGGCCAACCCGAAAAGTCGGACCACCGTCCACCTCCAATGCGGCTGGTTCTCAAAGTCGCAGCCGCGACGATGATCAGCCCGTTCCGACCAAAAGCGATGACACTGACGCCGTCAAGACGAACACCTCGACCGAGGATGTCGCGTCCAAGTCAGAGGTCGCGTCTCCGCCGAAAGAGGCACCGACTGACCTACCATTGCCCTTAAATGCTGCACCCGCAACTGCGAAGACCGAGACCCCTGAAAGCGTCAACAAGACGGCCGCGAAAGCCGACCCCAAAGTGGCAGGTCCGGCGGTTGTGCTACCGGACAAGGTCACTCGCAAACCCTCTCGCGAAGACGACGACGATGTGCCGGCAAACCCCGCGGTTCCCGATCCGGCTGACAAGTCGAAACGCGCGAGTCCTCCAGCCACCGAAACACCGGCCACAGCGGACGCGCCGGAGGTGACTCGTCACGAGTTGTCGCCCGAATTGCGCGAGTGGCTCATCGCCAAGCGGCGACAGGCGACGGTGTCAGACGGACGCACCGTAGTGACGGCCGTTGACTTGAGCCGAGTCAGCGTGCATGAGTTGCGCTCTGGCCAGTTATCCAATGAGTTCTTCGGTCCCGGCAGTCGTACGACCGGATTGGGATTAGGCCCGAAACGAGACTGGGTGATCGGAGCTACGGACGCCGGATGGGTGCGTCTGTGGACCATCGAGTCACAAGCGGGTTGGGACCGCTTCGCGCGCGCGGCGATACGTGCGGCACAAGCCTCACGCGGCGGCATCGAAACGGATCAAAACGGCGTTTGGGCGTTGGCCACAAGTCCGAAGAACGAATGGTTCATCGTCGGCGGTGATGACGGGAGCTTGCGGCGGTGCAACGTTGTTCCGGCAACTCCCGAGGCCGTTGACGCTGCATCCGACAGTCGACCACCACGCTTGACGCTGAATCTCGGCGACAAAGTCGAAGCACATGCGGGGGCGGTCACCGATCTTGAAATCTCCAGCGATGACCAGTGGTTCGTCAGTGGCGGCAGCGATCAGCGCGTTCGACTGTGGAACACCTCCACGGGGGAATTGACTCGGACGTGGGCGGACATGCCGGCGCAGATCACCGACGTTGGAGTTTCGGCCAACGGAAAAATCGTCGCGGCGGCGGGCTTGGACAAGTTCGCACGCTGGTGGTCTGCGGAGGAACCGGAGTCAGTTCCGGTTCCCGAAAAAGATGCCAAGCCGAAGAAACCGCCTCAGAGGCCAGCGAGTCCCGAAGCGAATCCGGCGAACTCCGCAGCCGACCCGAAAAAGGCGGCGGCAACGGACGCGAAGCCGAAGAACGGTCTGGAGCATCCCGACATCGTGCTCGCGGTAGCGGTTTCCGCGGACGGGCAGTTCGTGGCAACTGGTTGCAAAGACAAGTTCGTGCGCGTGTGGAATCTTTCCACCGGACTAGCGAGCGAACGCTATGAGGGTGCGAAAGACGCCGTTCTGGAGGTGTGTTTCGTAGATCGCGATCAGCGGCTGGTCTTTCGCGATCGTTCGGGAGCCGTGCGTTCCCGGTCGCGCGTCCAGCAGGCCCAGAACGATGATGATGCGCCGCCACCGCCGACCGAGCAGCCCTTTCAGTTCCTGACCCCGATCACATTGCTGAATCCCGATGTGGCCGCCGTTTCCGTTGTCGCGGCAGACGTGGCCTCGCCGGAACTGGCGCAGTTTCAGAAGGCGCTTCGGAACGCCATTCACGCGAAGCACGCGCTGCGGCGCGTCAAGAATTGCTGAAGCCCCTGAACCTCGCCGACGAAGAAACCACAACGAATCGGGCCGCTCAAATCGCCAGTTTGGAGAAAGACTTGCAGCTCGCGAAGAGCGACGCGGTCAAAACCGATCTCAAGCGACAGATCAGCCGACTCAAAACGGTTGCGGCCACACAGGAGCGGACGGAACGTTTCAAACTGATCGGGACGCTCTCCAACGCGTTGCCGATCTCGCCCAACACCAGTCCCAATCGCTCGGCGTCTTCCGTCCTGCAATTGGCGATTCACGGGGACGGAGAATTGCTGACTTTGTCCTCGGCGCAGCTCGCGGTTCGCAACGACGATGAGAATCAGCGACGCCCGGAGAATCCGTCGTCACGGGTGTGGGCTTGGGACATCGCGACACAAACGCCCCTGCGACAGTGGGACGATCTGCAATCGGGCTGGGAGAGCGTCGTGTTCGTGGAATCGCTGAACCAATTGGTGTCGCCAAGCGGCCGCGTGTTCGGCTTGTCGAATGGTCAGTCCCAGTCCCTCGGAGAATTGAGCGTTGAACCGATCAGTGCGCTGGCGCTCGCGCCGAACGGGAAACACTTCGCCGTTGGGCACGCCGGCTTCGCACAAGCGGCGACGAAGTCGTTGCGTCTGCTCGACGTCGTCACGTTGCAAGAAGTGAACGCTCACGAAGCCTTTGAAGCCTTGGTGACGGCGGTCACATTTGCACCCGACGGAGAATCGTTGGCGGTCGCCGTGCGCGAGCGTCAGTATCATCGCCTATTGGTGCTCGATACCAAATCGTTCGCGGTGCTCGCGACCGTGGAAGAATCGCCGCATTCCACACCCTGGGTGCAAGGCAGATTCTCCGCGGCTCAGGACCGCGGCCTGACGACGGTGCTGTTCTCCTCCGACGGCCGTTATCTGCTAGCGCACGGTTCCTATGGCACGAGCGAGTATCGCTTGACCGTGTGGCAGAAGAAGGGCGGAAAATGGACCAAGGAGACTGCGGTCAGCACCAAAGCGAATCAACCCCTCATCGCGGATACACATGCTTCCGCGCCGATTTGGTTCGTCGGCGGGAAAGGAAATCAACTGGCCGCGATCACGTCCAAAGGATTGGGAATCGTCGAAATCTCGAACGGACGCTTGAACCGTTCGGTGGAACTTCGTGACGGCCAGAAAGACCGCGGCCCCGTGACTTGGTCCGCGGATGGAACCTGGTTGGCTCAAGGGGACGAGACCGGCCACGTCACGCTGTGGAATCTGCGAGCCGAAAAAGAAGCGTCGCGCTTCGCCGCTCAACTCGGTCCCGTGAAAGCACTGGCTCTTTCGCATGACGGCCGTGTGCTGGCGACACTCGGTGAGGAAAACAAACTGCATCTTTGGAACCTGGAAGGCAGGCAACCCAAAAACCGCATTTCCACGAAATCCAAAACCGCCAAACCGACAGCAACGGCAGAGTGAGTTGTGGCACAGATTTTCAAACTGCCCGTGGATTCGAGGCCCTTCTCAGAAAATGCATCAGTTCGCATGACTGAACCTACTGTCGCGGCGGCTTGGAGCCGACAGCAATCACGATTGGCGCTCGCGTTATTCGCGATCACCTGTTTGGTTTACTTGCCGGTACTGTCGGCGGACTTCATTTGGGACGACGACGATTACGTGGTGGAAAACGTCGCGTTGCGTGATATCACTGGGCTGTTTCGCATTTGGACAGATCCGCGAGCCACACCCCAGTATTACCCGCTGGTCCACACGACGTTTTGGATCGAGCAGCATCTGTGGGGCGTCCATCCCACGGGATACCACATCGCGAACGTGTGGCTGCACGCGCTGTCGGCGGTCTGCTTGTGGCGACTATTGCAGCGCTGGCAAGTGCCCGGCTCGTGGCTGTGCGCGGCGGTGTTCGCGCTGCATCCGGTGCATGTCGAATCGGTCGCGTGGGTGACTGAACGAAAAAACGTGCTCTCCGGCTTCTGGTATCTGGTGTCGGCCACATGGTATTGGAGCTTCGTGGAGTCGCATCCCGGTGAGTCGGCCCGCGATTGGGATGCCGCGAGCTGGCGGCATTACCTTGGAGCGTTTGCCACGTTCGTGCTGGCATTGCTCAGTAAGACGGTGGCCTGCTCTCTGCCGGCGGCGTTGTTGCTAATTCTCTGGTGGCGGCGCGGCACGTTACGGGCCTGCGACTGGCTGCGGCTGGCACCGTTTTTCGTGGTTGGTTTGATGTTTGCCTGGCTGACGGCGCATCTGGAACGTGCTCACGTCGGTACCGAGCACCTGCAAATTGACCTGCAAGCGGCCGACCGATTCGTGTTGGCCGGACGCGCCGTGTGGTTCTATTTTGGCAAGCTGCTGTGGCCGATGTCGCTGACATTCATCTATCCCAAGTGGGAGATTCATGCTGGCGAGTTCTGGCAGTGGAGCGGAGTTGCCGGAGCGCTGTTGTTGCTGGCGACTCTCGGCCTGTTGCGGCGGCGGCTTGGCCGAGGACCGCTCGTGGCGGCGTTATTCTTCGGAGGAACGCTGTTGCCCGCGCTCGGCTTCGTTGATGTTTTTCCGATGCGATATTCGTTCGTGGCGGATCACTTTCAATACCTCGCCAGTTTGGGGCCGATCGTGCTGCTGGTGAGTTCGGTGTGGCGATTCGGCGTGAGTGCTCCGAACTCTCACGAGTTTGGCGCCCTCCGTAGCATTGTGCGGCGTGGGAGTGTGCTTCTGTTGTTCGTGCTCGCCGGGCTGACGTATTGGCAGTCGTGCATTTACCACGACCTGGAGACGTTGTGGCGCGACACGCTGGCCAAGAATCCTTCGGCGGCGATCGCTCACAACAACCTCGCTGCGATTTTGGATGAGCGCGGTGACGTCGTCGCGGCGTTAATGCATTTGGAAGAGTCCGTGCGAATCGATCCGACGCCGGAATCTCACGCCAACTTCGGCTTGCTGCTGGCCAAACAGGAACGGTACGAGGAAGCGATCGCACAGTATCACGAGTCGTTGCACGTCGAACCACGATCAATGGCCCGCGCGTCGCTCGCCCGATTGCTGGCTCAGCTCGGTCGGCACGATGAAGCGCAAAAAGAATTCCCGCTGGCCATCGAGCTGACGCCTCGTGATCCGGATTTGCGACTGCAATTCGCGGAGTCCTTTCTGGCTTCCGAACGGTTCGACGAGGCGTTGCGCGAACTCGATGCCGTGACTGCGTTGGCGCCGACACATCCGCGCCTGTGGTACGTTGCCGGGTTGATCTGGCTGGAGCGCGACCCGCCACAAGCGGTCCAAGCATTTGAACGAGCGGCCGAACTCGCGCCGAATGTGCCCGGAACGTTTTATCGACTCGGTCTGGCGCGCGAGCGAACGGGCGATCGCCACGGTGCCGCGTCCGCCTTTCGTCAGGCATTGAGACTTCGACCTCAATGGCCGGACGCGCGCAACGCCCTGCGTCGCGTCACCAATTCGTAGGCGAGTCGCTCCCGCGACTCACATTCTTACAACGGTTTTTCCCGATTCATTCACCCGGAATTGTGAATTCTGGTGAGCTTGGCCAAGTCTATGGTGGACGACAACCGATGATTTCTTCACATTTGCTTCATTGTTTCTTAATGCAGTTGCCGCTCATTTCAAGTCGAGGCCCCGATGGGGGACATTTTCCTCGGTCTGTGCATCTTGGCGGGACTGGCCTGTGGGCTGTTTCAGTCAGGCCGTCTCGTGGCTCAGCGTGTCTCGCGGCGGAGTGCCAATTTTCTGGCCGCCCTGACGTTCGTGGGTTTAGCGGCCTACATCATTGGTTTGTGGGATCAAGTGAGATTGGCTCAGTGGCTGCCGTTTTCGAATGTGATCGTTCTGGGCAATTGGTTTCCGCTCGCGGCTGGATTTCTGGGAGGACTCGCCTTTGAGTTGTCGCCTCGACCGGGCATCCGCCGCTTGATGCCGGCGGCCAGCATACAACTGGCGGCGGTTGCCGCAGTCATCTGGCCGCTGATTGGGTCGGCACCAGTATGCGGTAATGCGTGGCATTCGTCGGGAACCTGTTTGCAAACAACGGAAAAGACCTGCTCGGCCGCGTCGGCCACGACACTGCTTAAACTGCATGGCATCGCCGCCACCGAACAGGAGATGGCGGAACTTTGTTTGACTCGAAACGGCACGCATTGGATGGGTGTCTACCGGGGCTTGAAGAAGAAGACGGCCGGGACCGCGTGGGACGTTGAGCCGTTCGAGTGTTCCGCCGAAATGCTCTTGGCCCGCTATGAGCCGGCGATTCTCAGCGTTGGCTTGCCGTCGCAAGGCCCCGTGGACCCGATGTACCGCAATGAATGGGGCTGGGCCGCCGGAGCCCGCCACTCGGTCGTGCTGCTCGGATTCATCGCTCGCGGTCAACTCGCGGAGGTCGCCGAGCCATCACTGGACGTCGGCCGAGAATGTTGGACGATCGACGAACTGCGCACGCTCTATCGAGGCCAAGGACTCAGGCTCGTCCGCCGCTAAATGTGATTGCTGTTGCGGCTACGATACGGCGACCTCTGACGTGCCCGACAGCGAAGGGAAGCGAGACCGAACGAACAACGATTCCAGCAGTGTTGCATGACGCAGATTGGGATCTTCGGGACTCAGCCGGTGCATTTTGCCTCGGCGCGTTTTCGTGATCAGCATCCCGTCGGGCGGCACGGAGACGACGACCCAAAACTTATCCACACAGTACGAGTATCCGTCGCCATTCAACGCGGGAGCAACCAGCCGAGCATTTCGGCCCGGATGCACGCTGTTCTTGGTCTTCCGATACACAATGCGGTCACCAACCTGAAATCGCCGCGACATCACTTCGGTTTCTCCTGAACCAAACAGAGACGAAATCGTTCCGAAATTATTCGGCAAACACGCGACCAGTGATACTGCATTTCCTGTTAATTTTCACTGAGCGAGCGATGAAGGCGGGTGAAGTTCGTCAGACTACTTGATAGAAGGCTCGTGCGTTTCCACGTCGCCACACTTGCAGGGAGCCCTGGCGTGATGGAGTCAACCTGACGTGTCACTGTACCGCATTCAGGAGTTCCCCGATGTCGCGCTATGGCGAAGTCATTCGGTCGAGCGAAGTGATTCGTACGAGTCAATTGGTGCTGCGGCAATTCCGGGGAAGCATCGTGCATCGGGCTGTGCAATGCGACGAGTTTTGCGCGTTGCTGCTCAGCCGCCGGCCTTTGGAACGTTGCGACGACGCGTCGTCTCACTGTCGCTGACTGTTCGATGCTCGGACCGGCGAACTGTTTGACATCCATGAGTCGGACTTGTACGCGCGAGCGTGACCTAATCAGTTCGTTGAAAAACGAGTGCCACGGCTCTGAGAGCCGTGGGGACGTGCGCACTTCTCGCGATATTCGCAGGGCTGATACAGCCGTGGCACTTGCTTCGTCTTTATCAACGGGCTGGTACCCTAATCAACCGAACTGCTGCCGCTGTCGCCGCAGTGCGACCGGACCGTCAGTGAGACGTGGTCCGAGATGCTTGGCATTTCTGTCGAACGAAACGCATCGAATGTCGGCTAGGAATTCTTTGCCCGTTCGGTAAGAAGCGGCGGGCTCTGCGTCTTCACGCATTCTTCACCCTTCATTCATCATTGGTTTGCCAAACCTCATCAATCTTCTCGCACTTCTCACGGTTTTTTCACAGACGAAATGACGAGTCTCGGAAAGCTGAGTTCGTGCTGATTCGATCGGCCGAACCAAGCCGTGACTGATGAGGAGATCGCAAAGGAATTGCGAGTCAAAAGACGCAGGGATTCGCACACTCAGAGGGCATGAGCGGACAATCTGGTCTGCAAAACGCAGTCATCTGCTCTGCCTCGTTTCTTCTTTTTTCGGGAGCGTATTTAATGAATGTCTCTTTGAGTAACGGTCGGCGAACCGGCTTTACGCTGATTGAACTGTTGGTGGTGATTGCGATCATTGCCATCCTGATCGCGCTGCTCTTGCCAGCAGTTCAGCAGGCCCGCGAGGCCGCACGACGCTCGCAGTGCAAGAACAATTTGAAGCAGATGGGATTGGCAATCGCCAATTACGAAGGAACCTTTAAGCGCTTGCCAAGTGCGGGCGAAGGGACACTGGACTATACGGGCGCCATTACTGCATCACCAAGTCAGTTTGCCCGTGCCTTCTTCCCGGTCTCGACGTTCACTCAAATGCTGCCGTACGTCGACCAGATGAGCGTGTATAAGGGGATGAACTTCAACTTTCACTATAGCAACGCGGCGAATTTGACTTCGGCCCAAGCGAAAATTGAATTCTTCCTCTGTCCGACTCACTCGGGCGCGAAAGAGGATCCAAATGGATTGGGGCAAGTCCATTACATGCCCACGGCGTACACGGACATTACGCCCGGAACCAACACGCGGAATAAGTCAGTCGCCGGAACGAGCATGGGTTCCACGAAGGAAGGTGCATTGGGACTGTTCGGGAACAAAATCAGTGCTCTCAAAGATGGGACGTCATTCACCATCACGATCATCGAAGATTCAATTCCTGGCGGTACCCAAGGAAACTACGACTGGGCATCGCAAACGATCGGCGCCGCGCCGGGAGTCAATGCTGCTCTGGCGATTGGTACGAAATCAGCGCCGAATCGCTGGGCTGATCCAGACTCGGGCAGCGGCGTCTCCGGCCCACCCGCTGGAACTTTCAAAATGATTAATAACAACAAAACACCGGCAGGCGGACCGGTGGCCTGTCCTTGGACCACCAACAATTGCGGCCCCAATGATGAGCCGTTTAGCTTTCACACGGGTGGTGTGCATGCCGCCTTGGCGGACGGCACGGTCCGGTTTTTGAATGAGAATCTTGACACTCAAGTCGTTCGCCGACTGATTGACCGAGCCGATAGTGAACCAATTGGCGAATTCTAAAACGGGGCGTGAGGAACAGACCGTTCCTCTCGCTGTTTTTGGGCAGGCATCTTCGGACGCAAGGATGGTTCACTTTTGGGTGAGTTCTAAGGAATTTCACTCAATCGTTGCTTCGGAATTGGTTTGAAATGATCAGTGAGTGCGCGGCCTCGTCAGCCTTCATCGGTTGACGAGGCCGATTTTGTTTCTGGCTCACTCAGCGCGAAAGCGGTAGCCGACGCCGCGGACGGTTTCGACGAAGCGGGCCTTGTCGCCCAGCTTGACCCGTAGCGAGCGGACATGCACGTCGATGGTGCGTTCGAGAGCGTTGGCGTCTTCACCGCGCGCATTATCCAGCAGTTCGTTCCGCGAGTATGGGCGGCCGTGACGGCGCATGATCGTCCAAAGTATTTTGAACTCGGTCGGCGTGAGCGTCATTTCCTGACCATCGACCTTTGCCGTGTGATGCGTGCGATCGACTTCAATCCCCGCAATCGCGACCACGTCCGCGGCTTGCTGTTCTGCCGAGGGACGTCGCAGCAAGGCTTTGATGCGGTGAATCAGTGGCTTGAGTTTGAAGGGCTTCGACACGTAGTCGTCGGCCCCCATGTTAAAGCCGACAATTTCATCCACCTCTTCGCTCTTGGCCGTGAGCATCAAGATGCGGATGCCCTGTGTCTTGGGATCGCTACGAAGCTGCCGGCAGATTTGCAGGCCGTCCAGGCCGGGCAGCATCAAATCGAGCACGATCAAGTCAGGCAACGCCGTCTGTGCTCGCCGCAGGCCGTCTAGGCCGTCGCTGGCCGTGAGCACTTCGAAGCCTTCGTTGGCCAAGTTGTAGCTCAGGATTTCGATCAGCGACCGTTCATCTTCGATGATTAAAATCTTCGGTTTCGACATGCGCGGACTCGGATAACCAAGTAAGTTTGGAACTCAGACACGCCGGAGTTATCGCGGTTCTCGCGGGATGTGTCGCGTGGATTCACGATGAATCTTTGGTTAATTCCGATGGGACGTGTGCAACAAATCACTTGTCAAACACCTTAGCACCAGCACACAACAAAGTGCCGCAACGTCGCCTTTTCGCTTCGCGAACGGCGACACTGATTGATGCGCGGTTCTTATTGGAAATGTGCCCGATGGCGGATGATTTCACCTTCCACGATGTAAACGACGTCTTCGGCGATATTCGTGGCGTGATCTGCCACACGTTCGACGTGGCGTGTGGCAGAAAACAGGTTGATCGCAGGCTCAATGAACTCAGGTGTGCGCTTCATGGTTTCCACCAGGTCATCAATGATCTCGCGGTTGAGTTCATCCACGACGTTGTCCGCTTCAATCACTTGCCGCGCCAAGTGAGTGTCGAGCCCTACGTAAGCATCAATCGCATGATGCAACATATTGACCGCGCGATGCGCCATTTCCTTCAGCTTTTCCGGGACTTCGATGCCCGGCTGATTGACCAAGCCACCAGCTCGCTCGGCAATGTGAATGCTGATGTCCGCAACTCGCTCCAACTCGTTCGAGATTTTCATCACGGACGTAATCCGGCGAAGATCGGTCGCGACGGGCTGATGCAGCGCGAGGATCTTGAGGCATTCTTCTTCAATGCTGACATCGAAGCGGTCGACTTCGTCGTCTCGCTTGGCAAGTTCTCTGACCCGTTCGAGGCTCGGTTCCGAAAGTTCATCGACCGCTTTATGGACAAGTTCCTCGACCGTCGCGCACATCGACAGCAGGTTGCGGTGAAGAATGCCGAGGTCGCGGGTGAGATGAATGGTCATGGCTGGGTTATGAATTCTGGAGTACGAGTACCGAATTAAGAAATGTCCAATGTCCGAATCCCAATGTCCACGGAATGTCAAAGCACCGAATTCCAATGGGGCGTGCTGATTTCACTTCTGCATTCTGTCATCGACTGACAGGTGCTGAGTACGAATCCAGAATTTAGAAAACATTGGGACTTGGGCCTTTTTTGGACATTGGGATTTGGACATTGGGATTTTCACCCCTCACACGCCGACTACCCAAACCGCCCAGTGATGTAGTCTTCCGTCTGTTTCTTTTTCGGCGTGGTGAACAGTTTTTGCGTGTGGTCCTTCTCGATCAAGTAGCCTTGATAAAAGAAAGCCGTCCAGTCGCTGATGCGAGCGGCCTGCTGCATGTTGTGGGTCACGATAACGATCGTATAGTTCTGTTTAAGTTCGAAGATCAGGTCTTCGATACGACCGGTCGAGGCCGGGTCGAGGGCCGAGGCGGGCTCATCCATCAGCAACACGTCGGGGTTCGTAGCCAGAGCTCGCGCGATGCAAAGTCGTTGTTGCTGGCCCCCCGAAAGGGCCATTGCCGACTCTTGCAGGCGGTCTTTGACCTCGTCCCACAGTGCCGCTCGTTTGAGCGACTGTTCGACAATTTCCGAGAGAGCCTTCTGATTGCGCTGGCCGGCAATCTTAGGGCCGTACGCAACGTTCTCGAAAATCGACTTGGGGAATGGCGTCGATTTCTGAAAGACCATGCCGACTCGTTTGCGCAAGGCCACGACATCGACGTCGGGAGCGTAAATCTCCTGCCCTTCGAGTAGCACGGTACCGTTGTGGTGTGCTCCCTCAATGATGTCATTCATGCGGTTGAGCGCGCGGAGAAACGTGCTCTTGCCGCAGCCGGACGGTCCGATGAAAGCCGTGACCGAGCGTTCGGCGACAGTCATCGAAACGTCGAACAGCGCCTGCTTCTCGCCGTAAAAGAAATTGAGGTGCTGGACGTCGAGTTTCGTGACCTCGGATTCCACCGGCCGGCTCCTTTTAGTCGACTCACATTGCTGTCGTTGGTGGACCAGCTCAGAGAACGATTGCAAGATGGTCATGTTGTCCAGCCTTGTGACTGCGAACTTTTTACCGAGTGCGTCGAAGGGTTGCGAGTTGCTCGCCGTATGCGTCCGCCGTTACCAGCGACTTCCCTTTTGGAATCGGTGACGAATCAGGATTGCTGCCGTGTTCATTAACAACAAAATCGTCAGCAGCACCACGATGCCCGCAGCCGCCAAGTGCAAGTATTCCGCTCGAGGGTTGTTGATCCATTGGTAAATTTGCAGAGGCACAGCGGTGAATTTATCAAAGGGGGCATCCAGCAGGCCGTGCGGATTCTTCACGAGGTCACTGAAGTTGGTGATTTCGCCGGGACAGTACGCGACGTAGGTCAAGGCGCCGATCAACATCAGC
The DNA here is from genome assembly GCA_043775215.1 of Planctomyces sp. Lineage (GTDB taxonomy): Bacteria > Planctomycetota > Planctomycetia > Planctomycetales > Planctomycetaceae > SXKJ01. Next base: position 16,051 of record JAYVSP010000895.1, read on the forward strand.
GGCGCCGCTTCGCCCATGGCACGCGACAAGGCCAGAATGACTCCCGTCATGATCCCTGGCAATGCGGCCGGTACGACCTGATGGCGAATCGTCTGCCATTGGGTCGCCCCCAAGGCATAGGATGCCATGCGGATCGTCGAAGGAACGGCTCGCAGCGCCTCTTGAGCTGCGACGATGACCGTCGGCAGCACCAGTAGTGTTAATGTCAGTGCGCCGGAGATGAGCGTGCGGTCGAACGGCAGGGGAATTTCGACATTCGTGAATAGCAAGTTGACGACCAATTGCTTGCCGTCTTCTTTGTGGAACAACCCAAACATTTTCACGAACGCCGTCATGCCGAGTAGCCCATAAACGATAGACGGCACGCCGGCGAGGTTCGACAAGTTCACTTGGATCATCCGCTTGATTCGGCCTTCGTTGGAGTACTCTTCAAGATAGATCGCCGAGCCGACGCCGATCGGTACTGAAAACAAAGCCACAAGCACGATCAACCACAGGCTGCCCCACAATCCGGCGAGGATGCCGGCATTGCGCGGGTGCCGTGAGTGGTAACTACTGAGGAATTTCAGACTCAGCGGAGCCCCAGAAGACATTTCGGCCTCTGCCTTTTTCGAGGCTGTCGCGTCGGTCTTGGCAATCGTTGACGCGGTTCCCTTTACCTTTGGAGTCGGCCATGTGACGGCCTTCCAAACCACGCTCACCATCAGCACGGCCAGGACAACGATGCCAAACCATGTCGAGCCGCAGCAAATCCATTCGAACGCCTTGCCGATGCGATGGCGCCGAGCCAAGTTCGGTTCGTGCAGTTTCTTCGGGACGCTCATTCGTAGACCTCCCGATATCGTTTCATCACCCTTTGAGCCAGAACGTTCATGGCGAGCGTGATAACGAATAGTGAAAAGGCCACGGCATAGAGGCTCTTGTATTCAATTGTGCCCGCCGGGGTGTCGCCCAAGCTGATCCCGACGACGAAGGCCGTCATCGTTTCCATGCTGCGGAAGGGGTTGAGCGACAATCGCGGCATTTGTCCCGCGGCAATGGTGACGGCCATCGTTTCGCCAATCGCGCGCGAGATCGCCAGCAGAAACGACGCGACAATTCCCGAAAATGCCGCCGGCACGACCACCTTCAGAGACACATCATATTTCGTCGAACCGAGCGCATAGCCCGCCTCGCGCAGACCTCGGGGCACAGCCCGCAAGGCATCTTCGCTCAGCGAGCAGACCGTCGGAATGATCATCACGCCCACCACGATGCCAGCGCTCGCGGCATTGAAGATGTCCACATCAATGCCCAGCAGCGATTGAAAGATCGGCCGCAAAACATACGGCGTCACGAAGACCAACGCGAAGTACCCGTAAACCACCGACGGGATACCCGCCAAAATCTCCAACAACGGCTTGATAATTCGCCGCAGCTTCGGCTTCGCATATTCACTGAGATAAACCGCCGCCGCCAAACCGATGGGCAAGCCGATCAAACTGCCGATCCCCGCGATCATCACAGTGCCGCACAACAGTGGCAGAATGCCGAAGTGCTTCTCTGTATATTGCGGGGTCCATTGCGTGTCGGTCAGGAAGTCGGCCAGCGAGACGTCTTGAAAAAAGGCCGTGTGTGGCGGAATGCCGATCACAGCCTCGGTGATAAACATGTAGACGATCGTCAGCGTGGTTAGCAGCGATAAGGACGCGCAGGCGAACAACACTCCCTTGATGGCCGTTTCCCGCGCGCGAACCCACGAGAATTGCCTCTTCAGTTGAATCGCCGACTTTCGAGTCGTCAGCGAGTGTGTGGCATGAGCGATCGACAAGCGACTGACCTTTGCGCGTTTGAGATCATTAAAACTAGGCTCTTCCGGTGTTCCGGGGAGGCAAGTTTCAAAGCCACGGATGAAACACGGATTGAACACGGATCAGGACGGCGAACAAGGCAAAGAAGAATAGAG
>JAYVSP010000896.1:0-3275 GCA_043775215.1 Planctomyces sp.
GCGCGTTCGGCAGGCGATGTTGCTGGCGGCGCGGAAGCAGGCTCCGCAGGAAGACCGGTTGTTGCGAGTCGCGTTGGCCGATCCCGATCCGGACGTGCGCCGGCTGGCCGTGCAGTGGGCGGCCGAGGAGAAATTGACGGACCTCAAGCCGCGCGTCGAAGCGGTCTTGGGCGGTGAGGGATCGCAGGCTGGAAGCCTACGCCACGTCACGCCGGAATTGTTCCTCGCGACGCTCGCCGCGCTGGAGATGCTCGACGGCAAAAAGCCGGAAGACTTCGACAAGACCCCGGCCGGCCAATACGTCGTGCCGCTGCTCAAGGACGAAAAACGCTCCCCCGCCGTCCGAGCACAAGCGCTGCGCTTGGTCTCGCCGACTGATAAGTCGCTCGACGCGCCGTTCTTGGCCAGCTTGCTGAAGTCGGACAACGAACCGCTGCGCGTCGAGACGGTTCGCACTCTGCAAGCGGCGAAGCCGGAAGTGTCGAGCGAGTTGCTGCGCGAACTCGTGGCGAACGACAAACTCGACGTGCAACTCCGAGCTGAAGCACTGGTCGGTCTCGCAGCGGTCACGAAGGCTGAACCGGTCGGCGGTCCAAGCCGGAAGTTGTTGCACACTTTTTTGAACAACAGCACGGCTCTGCCACTCCGTTTCGAGGCGCTGCGAGCCGCTCGACCACTGATCGCCGATGATGCGGACATTCGTAACGGTGTTACCGAAATCGCCAAGACAGCGATCTTTCTGCCGGACGGCAGAATCGCCATGAATCTTGCGGATCAAGTCGCGATCGCATTTGCCGAGGCCAAACTCGATCTGCCTCAAGCGAACTTGCCTCCTCGCAGCCACAAGCCGAAGACGCAGCAAGAGTGGTTGGACCAACTCAACCGAGCCGATGACGCCGATCCGGCGGCGGGTCGGCGAGTCTTCTTCCATCCAAACGGTCCCGGCTGCTTCAAGTGCCACACGATCGACGGCCGAGGTGGTCGCATCGGTCCTGACTTGTCGCGAGCGGTCGGCACTATCAATCGCGTCCAACTGATCCAGTCGATCCTCGAACCGAGCCGCGAGATTGCTCCACAGTTCGTCTCGTGGACCTTCGAGCTGCACTCCGGCAAAGTCCTCACCGGCATGATCGTCCACGAGAACGAAGGCAAGACGATCATCGGCGACGCCGAGGGCAAACTCATCGAATTGAAAACGATCGACATCGAATCGCGCACGCCGCAGAAAGTATCGGTCATGCCCGACAAGCTCGCCGACCGCATGACGCTCCAAGAACTCCGCGACGTCATCGCCTTCCTGGACGCACAAAGGTAGGCCGTCATCGTAGAACAGGCGGCTCGCCTGTTTTGAGTTTCCCGAAAACAAGAGCAGGCGAGCCGCCTGCTCTACGACGCACCAAGCCGCGAACACATGCCGATTCACCTTGCGTCTCACCGATTGCCCAGCCAGCCGCCCACGCTTACGCAGCGTTTTTGGGGAATCGGTTTCGCCGCCGTGTGGTTGCTGTTGTGGTCGCTCTTCACGCTGGCGTTTGATGGATTCATTGTGTTCATGGTCGCGCGGACGATGCTGGCTTGGTCGTATCCGAGCGTTCCCGGCGCGATCACTCACAGCGAGGTCCGGCGCGATGCGGGTCTGGATGGCGACACCTTCCGTGCCGACCTGAAGTACGACTTTCAGGTCAACGGTCGCAACTTCACCGGCGATCACCACACCTTCATCAACACGAACTGGAGCAGTTCGCGCGAGCCGACTCGCATCGTTCGCTCTCTGCCTGTCGGCCAGAGGGTCGACGTGTTCTACAACCCACGCGATCCTCAAGAGGCCGCGCTAGACCGTACGCTCGACGGTATGCCGTTGTTTCTGGCGCTCTTTGTGACGCCGTTCAACCTGATCATGGTTGGCGGCTGGCGCTGGGCCATGCGGAAGTTTCACGGCCTGCGCGATCTGCCCATCCGCCGCGAGGGAGACCTCTGGGTCGTGCGTCGTGCTCACGGCAATCCATTGGCGGTCACGTTCGGTGTGGCGGGTGCGATCAGTCTTGTTGGTGTTTTTGTCATCGGCTTCGCGGAGTGGTCTGCCAGCCTGAGCGTCATGTCGAGCGTCTGGCTATTCCTCATTGTGATGAGCCTATTGGCCTATCGGCACACTCGCGCCACCGCGCGCAGCGAACCGCCGGTGCTCATCGTGGATGCTGCCTCGCGAACGGTCACATGGCCAGCCAAAGACGCCAGCCAGTCCGATTTGACGATCGCCGCGAGTCAGCTTCGCGCCGTCGAACTCGACGCGACGCCGATCCCCGACCATGACACCGAGACCATTCCCGACTACTCCGTCCTGCTAACCTTCACCGCCGCTGACGGCCAACCATCAAAGCGGCTGGTTCTCAAGACGACCGACGGAACCGAAGCCGAACTGTTGTCCGACTGGCTCAATGAATATGCTGGAGGCGCTTGTTCTGCATCAAGTCATTGAAAGCTAGGTGCCTCATGGGATTGCCACAGCGGAAACCAGTTCTCACACCGGCCGAGTATCTCCGCATCGAGCGTGCGGCGACGTATCGCAGCGAGTTCTTTCGCGGCGAGATGTTCGCAATGGCGGGCGGGTCGCCCAAACACAGTCGCATCAAAACGAACGTCCTTTGCGAATTGCAGAACCAGCTTAAACGAAAGCCGTGTGTGCCCTACGACAGCGATCTACGGATTCGATGTGCGACCGGGCTTTACACCTATCCGGATGCCAGCGTGATTTGCGGTGCGTTGGAGTTCGACGATGGAGAAAAGGATACGGTTCTCAATCCGACGTTGCTGGTCGAGGTGTTGTCAAAATCCACCGAGGCTTACGACCGAGGCAAGAAGTTCGATAATTACCGGTCGATCCCCGCGCTGCGGGAGTACGTGCTGGTGTCGCAGGACGAGCCCGTGATCCAGCGGTTCCTGCGAAACGACGACAACACCTGGACGCTAACGGTCGTGTCGGGACTGGACCAAACGTTGAAGCTCAAGTCGATTGACGTGGACCTGCCGTTGAGTGAAGTGTTCGACCGCGTGGACTTCACGGAGGAAGACTTGGACGAAGGGGTTCCCGCATGACGATTGCCGTCGCGACTCAAAATGGAAAGGCTCATTCGGTAATCCAGGGAGGTCACTTCGGGAAATATTTTTGCCACGGATTGAACACGGATTGAACACGGATCAGGACAGGAGGCAGGGAATTGGAAAACAAGAAAAAGCGGCGGACGGGAATGTCAGACAACAGCTTTTGTTCCTCGGAT
>JAYVSP010000897.1:0-2400 GCA_043775215.1 Planctomyces sp.
CAAGAACCATAGACAGTCTGCGACGCGGCATGAAAAAGACTCCCGACCCCTTCGCGTTGAACCGAGCTGTGATCGCCACGAATCACGCACGGTCATTTAGCATCAATAACTGTCGGATTTACACTCCTCCGAGTCCGAAAGTTGTTGCAATTGAGTCAAGTTTTCGCGGACCGGGAGAGGAAGGTAAAAAATGGTGGGGTAAAAGATGGGAAGAAGTGAAACGCGAATTCCGACCTTCGTTGGCTTCCATTTTTTACCCAACCATTTTTTACCTTCACCGTGTTTTAGTGCGATCCGCCAGCCTGATCGGTGCGTCCCTCGGTCTGAGGCATCGCCTCGCTGGAATGTCTAATTGAGATTGACGATTGATGAACAAGGATTGTTGATTGTTGAACGAGGGCTCTGCCGGTCCAGTGACTGAACTACCATGCCGCGGGTCGTGTGCGAAAGAGCCGCATTTCACTGGCTATCAAAAGCAACAGGCCGAGCAAATCTTGCTCGGCCTGTTGGCTTTTGGCTTGTCCAGTCAGGTCAGGTGTACTGAACACTTCCTGTTCAAGACCGTTCGGTCAGTCCGTTACTTGCCCTTTTTCGCGGTCTTCTTGCCGGCGGCGGCTTTGGTGGACTTCTTCGCGGGGGCTTCTTTCTTTGTGGTCGCCATCTTTTGGAACTCCTTTGAGATGGGTGCCGAAACTGTTACCGCCACCTCTGGCACCCTTAGGTGAGGGACGGCTTTCAGGATTCACTCCGTTGCTTCCAGGTTCCCGACCAGTGACTTAACTTTAAATGTCACTCATTGCGGGAACGAACACTTGGGTTGATCAGTCTGAGGGATTTGTACGGGCTTTGGATCACGCCGTCAATCCCATCTGCTTGCTCAGCAAGCCGTTGACGAATTACGTTCGGGCGTAACCCTGTTTGGGACGTCCCACAGTATTCGACGTAAAGCTGTAGCGGTCGTGAGGGAAGTTCCGAGAGTTGCGTATTTCCCGCCGAATTCTGATCGAACCGAGCGAAGGAAGGCGGAGTCTGGCGGCTGTTCCGATGAAAAACGCCGTCAAACTTTTTCGCGAACGAACCCGGTTACATCCTTCCCGCCACACGCTCCGTGCGTGAGAATCGTTCCCCTTGAAGTCGTCCTCCACCACGCTCATCGAAGGTTTTGTTGATGTTTGAGAAAGTCACTGCCGCCCCGCCCGATGCGATCCTCGGTCTCACTGAAGCGTTCAAAAAGGATCCGCGCACCGAAAAGCTCAATCTGAGTGTCGGCGTGTTCAAAGATGACAAGGGTCGCACTCCCGTCTTGAAGTGCGTGAAGGAATCCGAGCGGCGGTTGCTCGAGGGCGAGACGTCGAAGACGTATCTCAGCATCGAAGGGAGCCAAGAATATGGTCGTGCAGTACGCGATCTGATGTTCGGTGCAGATCACGAAATTGTTCGCTCGCGACGAGCCTGTACGGCTCAATGTCCCGGCGGCACCGGAGCGTTGCGCGTCGCGGCGGACTTCGTTCGCAAATTGTTTCCGGCGGCCACCGTCTGGTTCAGCATGCCGACTTGGCCCAATCATCAGGGAATTTTCAAATCGGCAGGATTAAATGTCGCCAGTTATCCGTACTTCGATGCCTCGAAGAACGGGCTGGATTTTGAGGGGATGCTCGGCACATTGCAGACCGTTGCGGCGGGCGACGTCGTGTGCTTGCACGGTTGCTGTCACAACCCCAGTGGCGTGGACCCGACTCCGCAACAGTGGACTCAGATCGCAGATGTGGTGCTCGGCCGCGGTGCTCTGCCGTTGCTCGACTTCGCCTATCAAGGTTTCGGACGCGGTTTGAACGAAGATGCCGTCGGCCTGCTGACGGTGGCTCGGCCCGGCGCGGAGTTGCTCGTTGCCAGTTCGTTCTCGAAGAACTTCGGCTTGTACAACGAACGAGTCGGCGCGTTGACGCTCGTGGCAAAAGATGCCACGGCGGCGGAGACGTCGCTCAGCCAGATCAAAGCCTGCATCCGCACAAACTACTCAAATCCGCCGTCTCATGGTGGCGCGATCGTCGCGACGGTGCTCGGTGATGCGGCCTTGCGGCAGCAGTGGGAAACGGAACTGGCCGAGATGCGAAACCGCGTCAACGGAATGCGGACGCTGTTTCACCAAACAATGGAGCGTCGCCAGACAGGTCGCGATTGGTCGTTCATCACGCAGCAAACAGGAATGTTCTCGTTCTCAGGCTTGAAGCCCGAACAGGTCGATGCCCTGCGCGACAAACACGGCATCTATATCGTGCGAGACGGTCGCATCAACGTCGCCGGTATGTCAGCCGATACGATGGACCGCCTGTGCGACGCAATCGTGTCTGTCTTGTGAGACTTCTCCATTCGAAGGCGAAGGGGTCGGGAGTCTTTTTC
>JAYVSP010000898.1:0-4878 GCA_043775215.1 Planctomyces sp.
TATATTCGCCGTGACGAGGTCCAGCCGATCGTCACCGTTCACATCCCCCATCGCCACCGAGAATGGGCCAGAGCCGACGAAGTAATTCACGGCCGCCTTAAACGTGCCGTCGCCCCGCCCGATCAGCACGCTCACTGTGTTGCTGGAGTAATTGGCTGTGACGAGGTCCAGCCGATCGTCACCGTTCACATCCCCAATCGCCACGGAGGTCGGGCGAGAGCCGACGAAGTAATTCACCGCCGCCTCGAACGTGCCGTCGCCCCGCCCGATCAGCACGCTCACGGTGGTGGCACCAGAATTCGCCGTGACGAGATCCAGCCGACCGTCACCGTCCACATCCCCCATCGTCACGGAGTACGGGTCGTTACCGACCTTATAATTCACCGCGTCGTCAAACGTGCCGTCACCCCGCCCGATCAGCACGCTCACGGTGGTGGCACCAGAATTCGCTGTGACGAGGTCCAGTTGACCATCGCCTGTCAAATCTCCGAAGGCGATCGAAAACGGCACATTCCCGGTGCCATAACTGCGCGGCAAGTCAAAGATATTCAGGCCCTCTTCTGCGGAGAACAGATAGCCATTTTCCGTCGCGGCACCGTCCAGTGGATGCAATGCTGACGCAGTTGTCGCATCGTAGATCGTCGCCGCCAGCGGATGATGCTCCAGTGAAACCTGTAAAACGTACTCTTTCCCGAGAGTGGGGACTGCGCCAGTCACGATCCCTTGGCTGTCGGCCGTCGAATTCCTGGCACCGACTGCGATCACATAACGGCCAGGAGTGGCGAACTGATACGCAATCCGAGAATCGAAATTCGAGTTGCTCCCAGCGTCTGTCGCGGAGTCATCGTTCGACGCGAGGAGCGTGCCGTCCAATCCGAACAGGAAGAGTTCAGAATCGAAGAATCTGTCAGGCATGATGCCTGCGTTATCCATGTCGAAGACCGCATTCGTTCCCGCAGTCGAGACATTGAATGCGAAGTAGTCGAACGTGCCGTCGCCCGTTCCCGTGATCGTCACATGCGGGACTGTGGTGGCATCGCTGATGTCTGGATTGGCATCGAGCGACCAGCCGCGATCGTCAAGATTCATGGCTTCCGCAGGTGTGTTGTTGGGTTCCAACTCGACGGTGGAGTACACGATGGGCATGCCGCGAGTGAGCGCCAACCCGGCTAGGCCGGCGGTGGCCGAATTCGTGGAAACGCCACCAGACAACGGAGCATGTGCTTGAACGATGCCGGCGATTTGTTGCAGCGGTTCGAGGCCGGGATTCAGCGCGGATTGAACGGTTCCAATTTGATCGAAGTCCGCGACTCCCAGAACCAGTTGTCGCCAGGGCGTGAAGGTCACGCCGGGCTGGCCCAACACATTGTTGCCATGCGAAAGAATCACTCCGTCGATGTCCTCTGAGAACCGCGCTGAGTTTTGGGCGATGATGCTGTTGCTCGTGTCGAACCGCAGAGTCGGTCTGCTTGAGGCGACACCGCCGCCGTTCCCCAACTCCGCCCGATTGTTCACGATGGTCGAACTGCTGATGGTCAAGACGGTTTCGCCTTCAACCAACCGGTCTCCGTTGACGAACAAGCCTCCACCATTCTGGCGTTGAGCGATGTTGCCGGAGATCGTGCTGCCGGTCAGCGTCAGGTCCGAATCGAGAGTCGCGATGCCACCACCCGCCAAGCTGGAGACATTGTTGACGATTGAACTCGTCTCAATCACGATCGTCGCCGCTGTGGTTGCGGCGCGATCGGACGCGATCCCACCGCCCCCTTGGCCGAAGAACCGAGACGTCGTCCGATTTCCTTCGACGCTGCTTCCGCGCACCGTCAGCAAACCGCCGGCGTTGGAGATTCCGCCTCCGCTAAGTTCCGCTGTGTTGCGGGAAACCAACACGGAATCGAGCAGCAATGTTGCCTGCGAATTCTGGATGCCGCCGCCACTGCTGGCGTTCCCATTCACGATCGCCACACCGCGAATCACGGCGTTCGCATTGGTGCCGACATCAAAGACTCGGTCGAGTTGTTGGGCGTCGATGATTGTCGTGGAAGCGCCACCACCCAAGATCGTGGTCATAAACGAGGACCGCAGATCGAGATCGCCGGTGGCTGCCGCGTCTTCATTCCGGCCGGCGATCGTCAGCGTATAAACACCGTCAGGGACGACGATCGTAGTTGGGACGGCGTTGGCATTCGCCTGCATGATCGCCGCGCGCAGCGAGACGAAACTTTTCACCCCGAAATTCCCGCGAGCGATTCCGTCGAACGGATTGGAATCCACGAGGTCCAGCGTCGTGTCCACGAAGAACACGTTTGGCTCAGTCAGCGTCACGTTGAAGCTGCCGATGCGGCGCGGGCTGGAATACAGACCGTCGGTATCGCGAATCTCCCCTTCGCGCAGATGGATGTCGTAGGTTCCGAACTCGGTGGCATCCCATGTCCCGCCCGGAGCCGCGAACCGATAGATGGCGGCAGGTTTGCCGTTGATGGTGGTGGTGCTCGCGGAGTCAGGCTGTAACAGGAACTCGGAAAAACCGCGGCGCGTGATTTCGAGATCTCGAATGTCGAAGGCTGTCACATCGACTCCGGTGTCGTCGTCATACGCGACCGTGATGGCCACTTCGGTCGTGCCGGCGGTGATGCTCGACACGGACTCCAGAGAAGGGACTGGCGCGAAGGTCGATGCCGTAACGGCTCCGTAGGCATTCAGACGCCTGCCTCCCGCAATTTGATCCGCCAGTGTTGTGGCCGTGTACGCTCCGGAAAGAATGGCGTCGCGGACTTCGACCGCGGACGCCGCAGGGTGTCTGGCCAATACCAACGCCGCCGTACCGCTGACGAACGGGGTCGCCATGCTGGTGCCGTTGCGAGAGGCATAGGCACCGCCCGGTGATGTGCTGACGATGCCAACGCCGGGAGCGGTGATATCCACCGTCCGATCGCCGAAGTTGCTGAATCGAGCCAGTGTCCCATTGGGGCCGAACGCGGCCACACTGAGAACGTTGGGCAAGTCGAGATTCGCGGGATAGACCGGCGTTTGGTCATTGTCGGTGCCGCGTCCCAACAGGTCGCCATTGCCGGCCGCGGACACGAGCAGAATGTCAGCGGCTCCCGTCGCCGCCACGGCGTCGAACAGGTTCTGGCTGAGCGATCCGGTGACTCCCCAACTGTTGTTGCTGACGCGGATGTTTTCAGGATGCGCCTCGCGTGTGCGGAGCATCGTTTGATAGTTGATCGCTTCGATGGCGTCCGACAACTCCCCCGTGTTGTTCTCGTCCAGGAACCGCAACGGCAGGATCGTGGTCGTCCAATTCACTCCACTGACGCCGACTCCATTGTTGCCGCTGGCCCCCAGAATCCCGGCGACGTGAGTGCCGTGACCATGCTCATCAAAGGGTCGATTGTCGTCGTCCTGAAAGTCCCAGCCGACCAAATCGTCCTCTTTTCCGTCGCCATCCGTATCCAGTCCATCGGCCCATTGCGGATTGTCCAACAGATCACCGGCGTCGATGTAACCGGTGTGGTTGCGATCCTGCACCCGCGACGCATTCGGCCCGCCGACTTTCCCGTCGGAGCCATTCAAATCGCGAAACGAGATGGTGCCGTCGCCATCGACGTCGACCAAGCTGGCTCGCAGCGAGGCGGGAATCTCGGCGTTGTTCAACCAAATGTTGAGGTACAAGTCCGGGTGGGTGAAATCGACGCCCGTGTCAACCAGGCTGACGATGACTTGGGAACTGCCGGTGGTGATGGACCAGGCCTCCGGCGCGTCGATGTCGGCGTCGTTGGTGCCTCCAGGGAAGTTGAAATTGTTCAGGCCATACTGTTCGTTGAAGCGCGGATCGTTGGGAGTCACTTCCGACGCGCCGACCGAAAGATCCTCTTCAAAGTGCGCGACGTGCGAGTTCTGTCGCAGTGCGGCGATGATTTGCTCGGAATCAGGCTCGCTGGTCGCCACCACCAGTTGACCGGGCAGCCCCAACCCGCGGACCACATGCAGTCCCGCGCCGCTGTCCACGAACAAGACTTGCGATTGTTGCAGCGAATGCACCTGGTCCACCGCTTCGGGAGTGAGCCGAATCAGAAATTCACGCTCGACATTAACGCCACTCGAAGTGCCGACACTTGCGGCACTCACCGTCGTCGTGCTGGTCGAATCGGTTCCGCTGGCCGAAACGGTCCCGAACCAACTCACATCCGCCAGCGAGTAGCCAGCGGCGGCGCTGAGGACGCAGCGATCCTCCAAGCTCTCGACCCAGGTACTGAGATGGGAAATGTTCTGCCGCACCTCCGCCAGCTTCGGAAGTCGTGATTCGCGGTGTCGTCGCTGACCTTCACGCAGTGCAACCAGCCAATTGGACAGAATCATTGGAAAATTCCTCCGAGTGAGCAGAAAAGAAAACTCAATCTCGCGAGACCGCGCACGCTCGCGGCTCCTCGACTTCGACGTGGCCATCGATCCAAGACCGCGAAACAATTCGCAATCCAGTCCGAATCAGTCTTTCGCGCGGCTAGAGCGACCGGCGCCGCGAACAACACGCACCGCAAGTCCACAACCGTGGCGACACCATTCCAGTGAAGCATGGCCCGCTTTCTGAGTGTCGTGTGGGAAGAGCGGTCCATCGCACGACCAACATTCATAGTGAACGCTGCGACGCTAGTGGCTGTGATTGATGCGCTGCCCTAACCTTGTTAGCACGACAGCCAAATGTTTCGATAGAAGGGAACGAAGCACATCGCCAACGTAGCAAGCGAAAATCGGGGAAGCAAGAGAATCGCCGTCGCCAAAAGCACTCGCGTTTCGACCTGGGCCGACATGTCCGCGAACAAGTTGCCGCGTCGCGGACTTGCCCGCCGGTCACGTCGCCGCGCGCCAGCCGATGAA
>JAYVSP010000899.1:0-17245 GCA_043775215.1 Planctomyces sp.
CAAATTCGAAGGCATCTGAAATTTGAAATCTGATTTTTGAAATTTCATCCTGCAGATGTTCATGCACAGCCTCGGAAATAGAAAATGCACAGCCCCTAAATGACGCTTCACAGTTGCCGAAGGCGTTTCGTCTCGCTGCCAGGGTTGCGAGCGGAGCGAGTTACCCTGGGGATCGCCTATCCAGAAAGTCGCTTCGGAATTGGTTCCATACTCGTCGCCTGAATGGCACTTCACGCGATCAACTCCTGCACGACGTTGCCATGCACGTCGGTCAAGCGGAAATCGCGGCCGGCGTAGTGGTAGGTGAAGCGTTCGTGGTCGAAGCCGAGTAACTTCAGCAGCGTGGCGTGCAGGTCGTGGACGTGGACCGGTTTCTCGACCGCTTTGAAGCCGAATTCGTCGGTGGCTCCGTGGATGTAGCCGCCGCGCACGCCGCCGCCGGCGAGCCACATGCTGAAGCCGTGGTGATTGTGGTCGCGGCCGTTGATCTTGCCGGCGTTCGAGCCTTGTTTTGGAAGTTCGACCGTCGGCGTGCGGCCGAACTCGCCGCCCCAGATCACCAACGTTTCGTCGAGCAACCCGCGCTGCTTGAGATCCTTCAGCAACGCGCCAATCGCTTGATCACATTGCTTGGCCAAGCGGCGATGATTGACCTCAATGTCGTCGTGGCTGTCCCACGGTTGCCCCTCGCCGTGCCAGACTTGCACGAAGCGGACGCCCCGCTCGATCAATCGCCGAGCAATCAAGATCTGCCTCGCCTGTGTGCCGGGGCCGTAAGCGTCAAGGATGTGCTTCGGCTCGCGGCTGACGTCGAATGCCTCTTCCGCGTCGCGCTGCATACGGAATGATAGCTCGAACGACTGGATGCGGGCTTCGAGTTGCGCGTCGCCCGGCCGCTGCTGCTGATGCCGTCGATTGAGTGCTTGCAGCAGATCGAGCTGCCGCCGCTGCTGCGGGATACTCAGCCGGTCGTTGCGGATGTTTTCGATCAGCTTTTCGATTTGGGTCGCATTGGTGTCGATATACGTCCCTTGATAAACACCCGGCAGAAAGCCCGCTTGCCAGTTCTGCGACTCTTGAATTGGGTAGCCGCCAGGACACATGGCGATGAAGCCGGGCAGGTCTTGATTCTCGCTGCCGAGCCCATATGTCATCCACGACCCAAAGCTGGGCCGTACCAGACGAGCCTCGCCGCAGTTCATGAGCAGCAGCGATGGTTCATGATTCGGCACGTCGGCCTGCATTGAGCGGATGACGGCGATGTCGTCGATAGACTCGGCAGTGTGCTCGAACAGTTCGCTGACTTCGATACCCGATTCGCCGCGCGGCCGGAATCGAAAGGGCGAGCGAAACGCCGCGCCAGTCTTTCGCTCGGTCGCTAGATTGAACGGCAATTCCTTGCCGTGGTATTTGTCGAGCGACGGCTTCGGATCGAACGTGTCGACATGCGATGGCCCGCCGTTCATAAAAAGATGAATGACGCGTTTGGCCTTCGCAGCAAAGTGCGGCTGTTTTGACGCGAGCGGATTCAAGCCCGAGTCGGTCGCGGCCATCAGGGGCGTTGTTTCCAGAAGCCCGGACTGCTGCATCAACGACGCGAGCCCAATGGCTCCGAAGCCGAGACCGGAGCGGGAAAGGAAGTCACGGCGGGAGATATCCGAGACGCGAATCATGTAGATCACTTTGCTTTCCGACGACTTCATCGTCTCCGATCAGTCAGGCGACTTCCGCAGTCCATTCGCACGTAGGATCGGCACATCAATAACTGTCGTAGCCGAAGTCGCCAGACTTCGGATCTGAACTCTGGCGAGTTCAGCTACATCGGACAGTTATTTCTGCGCCGGTCCGTAGCAGTTTTTCCGGCCACTCGTGGTATTGCGGCGGAAGTGGCGGGCTCGGCTCCTTCGAGTAATCGGTGTCGAGGTCATAGGCGCAGCGGTCGTAAACGGCGTTGAGCAACTTCTGCAAATCGAGCTTCACGTCCGGATCGGGGTTGCGGAGCGGAATCGGAATCACTGGCAATCGGTGCGGCAGTTTGATCGGCCAGATAAACCCCGATGGCCGTCGCTCGACGCGCGAGAGGTGGACGAAGTAGTCGCCCAGCGGCAATGCCTCGGCGGCCATCAAACGCTCGCCACTGCGCAACAAGTCGATTTCGACGTAATGGCTGGGAGACGCCATGACCTCCGACCGCTTGTGTCGAAAGCTGTCCATGCCGCGCGCTCCGGGAACTTTGTTCGTCGGGCTGAGGACTTCGATCACCGTCACCACGTTGTGCGTTTCGGTGTCGCGGATCTCCAAATATGCTTCGACAATCTCGTCCACGAACAAAGTCGTCGCCACGATCGGTTCCGCGACCGCAACGTTGCCTTCGTCAGCAATGAGGTCTGTCCCGTGCTTCCAGGCGTCGGGCGTTTCCATGATCCGAACATCGGGAACGATGACGCTGCGTCCGGGATCGTCTTGGTCGGAAATGTAGACTCGCGTTTCGACACGAGCAAAGTACTTCGGCCGAATTCCGCCGTTCAGTGTTGATTGAATTTCCGTGATCAAATTGTGATGCAGGTCCGGCCACAACGATGGCTTTTCGAGGTACGGGTCCATTCCCGGAAACGGCGATCGCATAGTAGCACCCCCAATGAGTCGCACATTCCCTGTGCCGTCTGCTGTACGCACCCGACTCAAGACAATGTAGCCCTTATCGCTCCGCGTGAGGATAGCCGAGAATGCCAACAAAGTCGTTTCACCAACAGACGCCAATCGCGCGACCGGCTGTCTTCACGCGGAGCGATGAAGTCAACATTGATGAAGACCGTCAGGCAAAATGCAGATCGTGCGAATTCTTGATGCGGTTGACTACAATCCCAACCATCTTGACGCTACGACAACAATACTTTCGATACATTTCGATAGCGAAAAACATCCCAATGAGTTTTTCTCAAACCCAATCCGGCCAATCGGGCTTTCCCACCGTGCGACTTCGCCGCCTGCGGTCGAATCCTCGGTTGCGCGACTTAGTGCGCGAGACGGAGCTCAACCCGCGCGACTTCATTCTGCCGCTGTTTGTGCGCCACGGGCAAAATCAGCGAATGCCGATTCGGTCGATGCCCGGCCACGATCAGATGACCGTCGATCAACTCGCAAAAGAAATTGACGAGGTCGCCAAGTTAGGGATTCCGGCGGTGATCCTGTTCGGGATTCCGGAGCACAAAGACTCGGTCGGCAGTGACGCTTACAATCCGAATGGCATCGTGCAGCAAGCGGTCCGAGCGATCAAGCAAGTTCGGTCGGATGTGCTGGTCATCACCGATGTCTGTTTTTGTGAGTTCACCGATCACGGGCACTGTGGCATCGTCAACGATAAGCACGGGCACCTGGATGTCGACAATGATGCGACGCTCGAAATTCTGGTGGAGGAGGCGATCGCGCAGTGCCAAGCAGGAGCGGACATGATCGCACCCAGCGGCATGATGGACGGCATGATCGCCGCGTTGCGAGGCGGTCTGGATGTCGCCGGCTTCGAGCACATTCCCATCATGAGCTACGCGGCCAAATACGCGTCGGCGTTTTACGGCCCGTTCCGCGACGCGGCGGAGAGCATGCCGAAGTTTGGCGACCGGCGCACGTATCAAATGGACCCAGCCAACGCGGCCGAAGCGTTGCGCGAAGTCGCGCTGGATGTCGCCGAAGGTGCGGATATCCTGATGGTCAAGCCGGCCCTCAGTTATCTCGACGTCATTTGCCGTGTGAAGCAAGCGCACCCGGAAATTCCACTGGCGGCCTACAATGTCAGCGGCGAGTACTCGATGGTCAAAGCGGCCGCCGCCAACGGCTGGATTGACGAGCAACGGATTGCCTTGGAAATACTTACGTCAATCAAGCGTGCCGGAGCCGACATGATCCTGACGTACTTCGCCAAAGACGCGGCGAAGTGGCTGACGTGATCGCCCATTTGGAGTGCGGCGATGCATCGCCGCTTTCCTTTGCGGCGGAACCGCTTTTCTTTTGAATGTACTTTTCTTTCGCTGAGCCGTGTTGGCGAACCGAATCAATAAAAGAAGGTCCGCCGCAAGCCAAAGCGGCATACATCACCGCACTCCAAATTATTCGTTCGTGTCTTCTACGGGCGGTTTCTTGTACAGCCAAATCGTGACTGTCTCGCCTGGCGCGAGGGCGGTCTTAGCATCAGGTTCTTGCTGTTCGACGCGACGAATTTGTGCCTCGCGGCTCGCCAGCGAACCCCATTTGCCGATCACCTTGTAATCTAGTTCTTCGAGAATTTGCTTAGCCTTGGCCCCGTCCAGTCCGACCACCGACGGCACTTTCGGAGAAGTTTTCGCAGTACCGGCCTTGGCGACACGCGGTGGGTTTTCGAGTTTCGGCGATTCCATTGCCGGCCCGGTCCCCGATGCGGGAACAACCTTGCTGCCGACATTTTGTCCTTCGGCCTGCTCGGCACGCTCGTTGATCGGCGCCTTGATCACAACCTTCAAATCCTTGAGATTGGGCTTGAAGGGGTCTTTCGCTTCGCCTCCCAGGAATTCCGGCAGAACGCCCTTCTTCGCGTTGGCCTTGAGCTTGAGAAAGCTGTAGACGGTTTCCTTGGTCCCCGCCGGATCGATCATGCGGACAGCCGTGGGCAAGTAAGTTTCGAGATCTAGCTTGATCGTCGCCAGTTGATAATTGGCCGCATCGCTTCGCAGCTTTGGATGCACTTGCAGAATAACTCTCAGTGGCTTTTGGTCTTTATCCCTTTCCCAGGACATGATTTCCATGCGATATCGCCGCAGAGCCTTTTCGGCCGGCATTCCGAACAAAAAGGGAAGCGGCCCATCAATGATGTTTGCTCCCTGGTTCTGCTTCGGGATGATCATGCGCGTGGCGGTCTTTTGCTGAACGTCAATCTGCGTGACGAGTTGACCGTCGCAATACCAACTCTCGGCGGTTCCGGGTTGCACTTTGAACTTGATCGGCTCCCGCGTTTGCCAGTGCTTCCAGGTTTCGGTTCCGGTAACTTCGATAGGTTTCAGATCGATGCGGCCTTTATCGAACTGTTCATAATAGAAGACGCCGGAGTTCCGCTTTACGACATTGAACGTGTAGTCGTACTCCCAGCGCAGGTGCTCCCCTTGCAGTCGCTCGACCTTGGCCGATTTGCTCTCCCACTCTTTCAGGAGCGTGACGAGCTCTTCCGAGGCGGCATCGACTCGCAATGGATTCACCGGCGGCCGAGCGAGCTTCTCGCCACCGGCCTTTTCGCCACCGGCTTTCTGTTGCGCGTTCGCAAATCCCAACCAGTTCAGGCTGGCGGCCACGGCCATGGCACAGCAGATTGCTCGAATCGGCAACTTTCCGAATTTGAATCGCGGCATGATTGTCCTGTGCAGAGGGGACATCCTTGTCAGCTCTCTGAGCCGCTCCCGCCGTCTTCCAGCCGGACCAGTCAGAAACAGGAACGGGATGATAGACCTCGCCGCCAAATGCCTCTACCCCGAATTTTTCATGCGAAGGATGTTGAAAGATATCTGAACTATCTCTTGTGATTTCAACGAACTTTTATATCTTGGTCCAGGTTCACTGTGCGTTTTCCAGGTCGTTTCACTCCAGGAGCTTACCCGTGAAGCGTTGGTCGATCGCCGTTTGCGTGGGATGTTTGTCATTCGGAGCCATGTGGTTGAGCGTCATTGACGCTTATGGAAAACCGCCGGTGGCTCAGAAAAAGGTCGAGAAGGCCCCGGAAGACCCGCAAAAAGCGGCAGCCTTCCGTGAGGCAGCCAAGAAATTGTCGAGTGGTACTGAGCTCGACAAGGTTTTGGCTCTGGAGAATAAAGAACGAGGCGTCACGCTCGAACCGATGTCGGTTGTTGACGACTTGACGTTCCTCCGACGTGCTTATTGCGACTTGGTCAGCCGGATTCCGAATGCGGCGGAAACTGTTGCATTCGAGAAAGACACGAATCCCGCCAAGCGAGCTGTATTGGTCGATCGGTTGATCGCGGAAAATCGTTTTGCCGACCGGTGGACCGTCTTTTATGGCGACATGTTCCGCCTGCGTGCTCAGGCAGACGGCGGTGGAGCTGCTCTGGCATGGGTGCATCAGGCGATCGCCAACGGAATGACTCACGACGAAATGTGTCGCCGGCTAATCACCACCAACGGCAAAGCAGGGGCTGCTCCCGAAGTGGCGTTCGTGCTGGGTGACAACGCCGACCCGATGGCGCTGGCGGGCGTAACGTCTCAAGTCTTCATGGGCGTTCGCATTTCGTGTGCTCAATGCCACGATCACCCGTTCGATGTTTGGACCCAAGAAAATTTCTATGGCTTCGCGGCATACTTCGGAAAGACAAAGCGAGTTGAAAATCAGTTTACTCGTACGATCTATGCGAACGAAGTCGAGGCGAGCACTATCCTGTGGCCGCCCGAAGGCAAAGCGAAGGCCAACGAGCGAAAGCCGGTGAAGCCTTCGTTCCCATTTGATTTGGTCAATGCCAGCGAGACGCCTGAGTACATCGCTCGGCTGAATTCTTTGAGAGTCAAACAGAAGGCAGAGCGAGACGCTCTTGCGGCAAAGGCGACTGCGAAGCAAACCAACGTGGACGACCTGCTGGCCGATGCCGCCGAAAATGAACAAAAAGCGAAGGGAAAGAAGCAAGACGACAGTGTCACCAAAGAGGCCAAGAAGGACGCGAAGTCGCTCAATATTCAGGCTGGCATGTACACGACCAGCGAGTGGCGACAAGAACTGGCGACGCTCGTCACCAGTCCCCGCAATCGGTTCTTCGCGAAGAATTTGGTCAACCGCGTGTGGGCCGATCTGATCGGCCGAGGGATCGTCGATCCGATCGACGACTTCAGCGATAACAACCCAGCCAGTCACCCGCGAATGCTGGATTACCTCGCCGATGAATTCGTTGCCAGCGGCTATGACCTGCGTTCGCTCGTGCGGCTGATTGCTAATAGTCAGGTCTACCAGCGGGCACACGTTTACGGTGCCGCCGAGCAGCAACAAACCGATCTCGAAAAGTCCTTCCTCGCCACGCCAATGCGGCGCATGCTCAGCGAGACTCTTTACGACAGCATTGTGACTGCCGGACATCTCTCCGAGGTGAAGCACATCGCCGGTAAGAACATGAAAACGACTTGGAAACTCTCACAGATCGCCAAGCCCAACAGCGGTCGGCAGGGTTTGGCACTCACTGCCATGAAGCTGGAGCAGAAGATGGCGATGAAAGCTCCCGCGATGGAGAAGGATGACGCCTCCGCGCCGGGTGTGGATGTTGAGAAGGGCATCGAGCTCGACTTCGGAAAAGTATTGGCTAAGGCCAAAGAGGAGTCGAAGGTCGAAGTCGAAGAAATGCGGGTCATGTCCAAGGAAGAGATCGAAGCCGAACGTATGCGTGCTCAAATGCAGCAGCAGCGGCGCGGTGTCGATTACATCGACCGCTATGTGAAGGCCACATTCGACGACAACCCGCGATTCGGTTCGTCGCTGCGAATGGCTTCTCCAGCCGCTCCGGAACATTTCCTCCGAGTCTTCGGTCAGACCGACCGCGAGATTTTGGGCGAGACGCGCGATCACGCTCCCAATATGCGGCAAGCCCTGATGATGCTCAACGGTCAGTTGACTCACGAAGCGTCTCGCGTTGGCGAACTCGAACCGATGTATTCGGTGCTCGCCGAAAAGAAGGACTTGAATGGGGCAGTTCGGCTGGCCTACCGTGAGATTCTGACTCGTGAGCCTTCAGCAAACGAAATCAAGGAAGCCAAGTCGATCATTGCCACCCACAAAGATCCGCTCGACGGCATGGCTGACTTCCGCTGGATTCTTCTCAACTGCAACGAATTCCGATTCCTGCCATGAGTACCGCGACAGTAAATCGTGATTGGCCAATGCTGGCTTTTGAATCGGACTACAAAGCCGTGGTCGCGATCATGGAGGAGTTGCAGTCTGGAAACGTGGATGAAGCGATTGAAGGACTGCAAGTTTTGAGCGAATCCATGAGTCTTTCTTCGCAACGAGAAATGCGCAGCCACCTGACGATAATCATGGCTCACATCATTAAGTCGAAGACTCAGCCGAATCGGCGTTCGACGAGTTGGGTTCGCACAATTAACAATGCTCGAATTGAGATCGAGGCAATCCAAGAGGCGGTGCCCAGCATCACCGATGATGTGATCGAGGGCTGTTGGGAAAAATGCTTTTCTCACGCAGTCAAAGATGCCGAGATCGAAATGCAGCAGAATAGCATCGCCAAGAGTTTGACGTGGCAAGAAGTGTTTGATGACGAGTATGTGATTCCTCGAAAATGATGACCACGCACCTCATTGACTGGAATGAGTTGATCAAGACCTCGGAGTACGAAACTCTGGTTGCGATTCGAGCGGCTGTTTGCGAGGGTGACTTGGATGAAGCGTTGATCGGCCTGGAAGGATTGATGGAAGCCGTAGCTGCTGATTTGCGACGAGCAATGCGGAGTCATTTGCGGCAACTCATGGCACATATTCTCAAGTGGAAAATTCAGCCTGATCGACGCAGCCGAAGTTGGGCCACAACGATCCTCAATGCACGCGATGAAATCGACGAAATTCAGGAAAGTAAACCCAGCATCACTGATGATGACATTCGAGATGTCTGGGATGAGGTCTTCGCCAAAGCCAGGCGTTTGGCTGAAGCGAGCACCGGACTGAACGTGACTGTTCCCCGATTGACTTGGCAGGAAGTCTTCGACGACGAGTATTTCCTGTCCGAACAATAAATTAGTTCCGCAATGACCACAGCCACGACCTACGACTGGGGAGAATTGATTGCGACGTCAGAATACGACGCCTTGATCGCGATTCAGGAGGCACTGCGTCACGGCGAATTAGATGAGGCCGGCGCGGGATTGCAGGAGATGATCGAAACCGTGGCGAGAATCCATCGAACCACAGTTGGAAGTCACTTGCGGCAACTGATGGCCCATATCATGAAGTGGAAGATGCAACCGCAATTCCGCAGCCGAAGTTGGTCACAGACGATTATCAACGCACGCAATGAAATTGACGACATTCTCAGAACTGTGCCCACCGTCACCGATGACGTTATTCGTGATGATTTGTGGGAAGATGCCTTCCGTCGTGGAAAGAAGCTGTCCGAGGCGGAAACCGGCGTGAAAGTGACAATCTCCAGCTTGACTTGGGAAGAAGTCTTCGACGACGAATACCTTTTGCCATCGAATGACTAACTGTTTGATTTTTTGTGACTTGACCTGATCCAGTAACATTTCCCTGTTCTCCTGAAAGGAACTCGACATGATGGGATGCCTTGATTACCGAACGAATCGCCGAGCCGTCTTGCAGGCGTCACTGGCTTCGATCCTGGGATTCTCGATGCGCGACTTGATCGCCAAAGCGGGGACCGAAGGGGTCGCTTCGGCCGAACACGTCATTTTCTTCTGGAACGGCGGCGGTATGTCGCATATCGACACTTGGGATCCGAAGCCCGGTCGGCCCACCGGTGGCGAGTTTGATGCCATCGACACCTCGGTCGAAGGCGTGAAGATTTCGCAAATCTTCCCAGAGATGTCCAAGGTCATGCATCACTGCGCGCTGGTTCGCTCCATCGCCGGCATCAACGGTGATCACGGCCGCGGCACCTATCAGTTGCAAACCAGTTACAACCAAACGGCGAACTTGTTGCATCCTGGCTTCGGTTCTGTGGTGACTTCCGAGAAGAAGCAGGTCGGCGACTTGCCGGCTTACGTCACGATCAGCGGCCGAGCACCCAAGGCCAGCTATCTCGGCCAGAAGTGCGAAGCGTACTTCATCGGCGGTCCGGGCGAGAAAGACCCGTACCTGTCATTCCCGGAAGGGATCGTGTCGGCTCGCGGCAATCAACGTCTCGAAGTGCTTGAGAAGTTCAACGGCCGGTTTGCCGAGAAGTCATCAAACAAGGAATTGAAATCGACTCAGACGTCGATCGACGAAGCTCTGACGCTGATGCGCAGCCCGGCGCTGGCGGCGTTTGAACTCGACAAGGTGCCGACTTCACAGTTGAACCGCTACGGCGACACGCCGTTCGGCCGCGGCTGCCTCGTGGCGAAGCAACTCGTCGAGACCGGCGTGCGGTTCGTGCAGGTCAATCGTGGCGGTTTCGACACACACATGAACAACTTCCCGGCGATGGAAGCTCATGGCGAGATCATGGACCCAGCGCTGGCATCGCTGATCACCGACTTGGCCGACAGCGGAATGCTCAAGAAGACGCTGATTGTGATGCTCAGCGAATTCGGCCGCACGCCGAAAATCAACAAAGACTCCGGCCGCGATCACTGGCCAAACGTCTTCACCTGCTTCATGGCCGGTGGTGGCATTAAGGGCGGCGCGGTTGTGGGCACGTCCGACGAAGACGGCTTCGAACCGAAGGACAACCCGGTGAAAGTCTCGAACCTGCATGCGAGCTTCTGCCATGCCCTCGGCATCGACCCGGACAAGAAGGTGATGACACCGCTCCAACGCCCATTCAAACTGGTCGAGGACGGCACGCCAATCAAGGAACTGTTCGCATAGGTCAAGCGGCCTGAACGAACGCCAAATAATCCGTGAGGCAGGTGCAAGCCTGCCTCACGGCGTTTTAAAGAAGTAGTGACGCTGCGATGTTTCAAAGAAATCTTCCAACCTCGCCTGCAACTTCTCTTGAACTTCGTTTGTGCAACGTCTTCGGGATGTTGCTTGTCGCCGTTGGATGGTGGTTTGTGCTCCACGGATCGCTGTCTTTCTTAGGTGCATTCAGTTTCGAGCGATACCTCATGGAAACACGCGACATCAAGCCGCCAAGTGATGCGCGGCTTATTCGAGAAGCACTCCTGGGCGGCGCGCTGTTTCTTGTCGGAATTGCACTCCGACATAAAGTTCGTACCGAACAAACTTCATCCGTCGCCGCGAAGCATCGCTCCAAGCCAACATGAACAATTCCTGTAACCGGAAGTCACTTTCAGAGTTTGGCAACATCTACTTGGAGGAACGCTCCACTTCAGTGCGTCCTCTGAGGACAATTACAAATCGAAATTTCGCTGGCTTACAACCCACTCGTGACGGAAGCGTTGACCGAAGCCGAAGCCCGGAAGTTCGGCGAGACACCGACACACGTCTTGAGACTCGAACATTTGCTGGCCATCATGCTGCAAACGGGCTGTCCGAAGGATTGGCAACGAGCGGCGATGGTGGCAGGAAACGCCACGTTTGACGAATCCAAGTTACTAGACATTCTCAACCGACACGGACTCACGGAAACATGGAACCGAATCCGCTCGCTACGCTGACCGCGCGAAACTCGACCGAGTTGGCGGAGGCGGTGTTTCAACAAAAGGAACAACGTCGGCAATCGCTCGCGGCGTCGCCGGTGGTTGAAAAGTATCAACAATTCCTGCAACTCCAACGAATGGTCGCCGCCACCTTGCGAGCGGCTGGAAAGTCCTGCCCACCAGTTTGGCCAAGAATCGTTTAACCGCGACTCTCTGAGGAGCGCGTCGAGTGTCTCGTGGCGTGGATGAGCCGATGGACGCTCGACGCGCTCCTCAGAGAGTCGCGGTAGTACGACGCGGCCGACCCCGGCCCGCGCTTTCTCCAAATGCGCGCAAGCCGACAAGAAAATGCGAAATAGTAGTACGAGTTGATGCGATCCGATTGAGTGACCTCAGCGAGACGAATCATGGAACCCTACGAAACTCAGGCGACGGTCGGGCCGACCGGCGATTTGACCTTGGAGCATGTTCCGTTCGCTCCCGGACAGACGGTTCGCGTGCAGATTCAAGTGCAACAAAAAACCAAGTCCCCTCGCAAGGCGTTTAAGTTGGGTTTGCACGCGGGGTTGATTGAAATGAGTCCTGACTTCACGGCTCCGTTGCCGGATTCGTTTTGGTTAGGGAAGGATTCGGATGCGGTTGCTTCTTGATACTCACGCGTTGCTCTGGGCCGATGCGGAACCGAGTCGTCTGTCCGACCAGGCTCGGTCGCTCGTGCTCGATGACGAGAATGAATTCCTGTTGACTTGTGCCAGTCTTTGGGAGATGCAGATCAAAGTGATGCTGGGAAAATTGACGGTTCGGATGCCACTACCCGAATTGGTCGAAGAATGGGAAAACGAACATGGCCTGACGGTGTTACCGATCGAACAGCGTCACATTTACGAAGTGTCAGTCCTGCCGAGCATCCACAACGACCCGTTCGATCGGCTGCTCGTCGCAGTGGCTCGGTGCGAGAACGCGACGATCTTGAGCGACGACCCCGAAATCAAGAAGTATCCTGTTTCCGTGATTTGGTAAGAATTGAATTCCATGAGCACCGTTCTTGAACCACCAATTGCCGTCGCAGAGCCGTCTCGGAAATATACGCCGGACGAGTTGCTGACGATCACGCGCGATGCCATTTTTGAGCTCGTCGATGGCGAATTGGTGGAGAAGAAAATGAGCATCGAGTCGAGCTGGACCGGGATGCGAGCGGGCCGGATTCTTGGAAACTTCGCGGAAGACGAGAAGCACCAACTCGGCTGGGTCTTTGGTTCCGATTGCGGCTATCAATGCTTTGGTCGGTCGGCGAAGAAAGTTCGTAAGCCGGATGTTTCGTTCATTACGCTCGAAAAACTTCCCGAACGACGATTTACCGGAGGCTATGCCAAATTTCCGCCCGATCTTGCCGTCGAGGTGATTTCGTATCACGACACGATGGAAGAAGTCGAACTCAAGATTGAAGAGTATCTCAAGGCGGGGACGCGATCGATTTGGGTCGTGCATCCTCGAGCACGTGTCGTTGCCATCTATCGCCACGATGGAACGGTCTTGCGACTGCGAGAAAACGACACGATCACGGAGCCGGAGCTCTTGCCGGGTTTCGCGTGCGCTGTCAAAGAGTTGTTGCCGCTGCCGGACCTGACGGACCCCTATCCCGATGGTGATTTGTAACGGGCTTGGACTTGAATTGAATCAATGCCAGGAGGGCGTTTGAGCGGCACAGGGACGTGCGGTCGAACCAGAATTTGGAGACCTTTGCCGTGAAGCGTGCTTTTTACCTGTGTGCGTGCTTTCTATTTGCGGGTGTGGTGATCGTTGGCTCGGTGTCGAGTCAGGATGCCGCCAAGAAGGAAGAAGGGTCCGCGCTGAAAGGTTCGATCGTGGAGGATCGTGCCGCCAAGAAACTGCTCGAGGCCGGCGATGCTCGGTACGAGGCGGATGAAGTCGCGAAGGCGGTTGAAATCTGGCAGTCGGTCATCGAGCGTTATCCGCGCAGCAAGGTGCGGTACGAGGCGTTCATGAAGCTCGGAGATTTTTATCTCCGGCGAGACCGGCAGTACGACAAAGCGCGGGCTCAGTTCGAGCAGGCGGCTGCCGAGGACAATCGCAACGAAGAAATGCGAGCTGAGGCGACGCTCAAAGCAGGCGTCTGCTTTTATGAAGCTCGCAACTTCGGCAAGTGTTTTCAGGTCATGCGCGACGTTGTCGAGAAGTTTCCGGTCAGCAAGCAGGTCAACGAGGCGTACTACTACATCGGCTTGGGGCATTTTCAGCTCGGACACTACAGCCGAGCGATCTCGGCACTCGAGAAGGTCGGCACGACGTTGTCGAACAACGACGACAAAGGTGAAAAGCTGGAAGCCGGCAAGCGGCTGTTCGTGAAGATCGAGGACGCTGACTTGTCCGCAATTGAACCGGGACAGTCGATCGCAGTTGAAGTGACCGCGACCAGTGGCGACAAAGAGAAGGTCGAATGTTTCTCCGTCGGCCGTAACGTGCGGATCGCGCTCGGCAGTGTTTTGACGAAGCTGGGCAAGCCTCTGCCGGGGAACGGGACGCTCGAATTGAAGGGGGATGACTCGGTCGAGGTCGCATACATTGATGAGCAGACCGCCGACAAGCAGTTTAACCGCAAGCTCCTGCACAAGGTCACGGTCGTCGGCAATGGGTTGCTGTCGATCAACGACGGAGCATTCAAGGAGACACTGCGCGGCGTGGTGCTCGGCAAGTCGGTCAATGTCCAGATCGTGGATGCTGACCGCGATCTGACCGACGCGGCGGACACGATCAAGGCGTTTGTGGAAGTCGTGCGTCCGAAGTCGGATGAAGAGATCGAAAATGAAATCGTGACGGCCAAGAAGGACGGCAAGGAAATCGAGACCGATGACGAAGGCAATCCAAAGGTCGAAAGATTCAAAAAGGTCGACCGAGTGGCCGTCACGCTGACTGAGGTGAAAGTGGATCACCAGATCGGCAAGAAGCCCGCGGAGGACGAAGCGGCTGACGAAAACAAGACGACTGCTGCGGCTCCGGCGGCGATCGGCACGACCGACGGTGCTCCGCCGACAAAGGAGGGGGAATCGAAGAAGCCCGACTCAGAGAGTCAGGCTACCGCGAAGATTGAAGACAATTCGATCCATTCCGGCGTGTTTCGCATCACGCTGCCGCTGGTCAAAGCGGAAGAAGTCGTTTCCACCGACGAGATTCTGCAAGCGTTGCCCGGCGATTTCGTACGTGTCAGCTACGTCGATGAAAAGAATACGACAGCCGATACTCGCACAGTGACGTTCGACGCAAAGGCCATTGAAGGCAATCTCGGCGGCGTACGCGTCACCAAGGCATTGATCTCCGACCGCGAACTGCGCGTGCAGACGCAGCTCAAGACAGCTCACGCGTTGACCAACATCGGTAACCGGTACAAGGAATTCGGGCTGAAGAAAAACGCCGATGCCAAGTACGAACAGGCGCTCGATCTGTGCGACGAGATCATGTCCGAAGCGACAAAGCTCGGCGGTAAGCTGCTCGAAGAGACCTACGTGCAACTGTGGAAGATCTACTACGAAATGGACAAGCTGGAACTCGCCGCCGCGATGGCCGAACGGTTGCAGCGCGACTTCCCGAACAGCGGTTTCGTGGATGACGCACTGTTACAGCTCGCGGACGTGGCCCTCAAGCAGAATAACTTCAACCGCGCAATCGGTGTCTATCAGCGGCTGGTCAACATGCAGACCAGCCAACTCCGCGGCGAGGCTCAATTTGGCATCGCTCAATGCTACGACAAGATGGCCGAGCAACAGCCGAACGAAGCGGGCAAGGCTCAACTCTTCGACCGAGCGTTCCAGGAATACAAAAAGGTCTTCGACAACTTCCCCGAAAGCGGCCGAGTCGGCGAGGCGGTCGCTCAGATGGCGAACTACTACTACCGCCAAAAAGATTACTCCCGCGCCGTGGACATCTTCGAGACGGTGCTGGAAAACCATCCCGACGCGAAGTTCCTGGACGTGATCTTGTTCAACTACGGCCGCTGCCTGTACCGCATGGACCGCAAGGCGGAAGCTCGAAAGCGGTTCGATCAACTGATCGGTGATTACCCAGAAAGCCCGCTGGCCGGTGACGCGAAAAAGATTTCGGAAGCGCTCAACAAAGCGGAGAGACAGAACGCGGCGGCTCCGAAAGGGAATTAAGGAAGGAATTCCCGTTCCCAAGTTGGATCAGGAAGTTCGTCAATGAGTTTGCCGCCGAATATTGATGCACGCCATTTTTTCCGCGCGGCCAAAGAACGGTTGAATGACGCCGAGCACCTCCTGGAGTTCAAACCAGCAAGAACAACAGGCGCGATTTACCTAGCGGGGTATGCGGTCGAATGTGCGATGAAAGCCTTGATACTGAATGCCGAACCCAAATCTCGTCATGGTGAGACATTGAAGTACTTTCGCGGCGCGAAAGCTCACAACTTTGATTGGCTGAGGGATGAGTTATACAAGCGGTCGAAAACGATGTTTCCCGAAGAGATCCAAGAGTCGTTCGAGGTTCTGAACTTTTGGGGAACTGACATCCGTTACGTTCCCAAGACGTTCGATGCTGACGAAGCACAAGATTTCTTGACAGCGACAAAGATCGTTTTGGCATGGGCTGAGCGGCACTTCTGAAGGAATTGGTGATGACTGCGACAATCACACGGAAACGGGGCCTGACGCTGACCCCGCGACAAACCGAGACATTTGAGAAAGTGAAATCCGTCATCACGCGGACGGGGTCTGCGCCGACCGCCGCGGAGATCGCGAAACAACTGGGCTTGCAATCTGTAGGCGGCGCTCGACCGCACTTGAAAGCACTTGAGAAAAAAGGATTGATTCGGAGAACACCGGAAGGGATTGTCCTTCAAGGCAAGGCAAAGAGTGCGACAAAATCCGTTCGTAGCGATTCAACCTTATCGGCGATCGATGTGGCACTGACAGAATTCAAGAGCCAACATCCAAGTGCCAAAATTGACATGTATCGTCAGAGCGGTTTTAACGTGCGTCTGCGGATCATTGATAAGTCATTTGCTGGACACCGCACGAAAACTCGCCATCAGTCACTTTGGAAATCGTTGGCGTCACTTTCACTGAAGGATAAGAACCAACTCTCATTCATGGTTTTGATCACACCGTCTGAGGTTGCCGAATCCATCCAAAACTACGAGTTCGATCATCCAAGTTGGTCGGAAGACGATCCAGCCGAGTGATCCCGTTCCCGAAATCTGATTGAAGATTGAAATCGGAAAACAAGCTGAGTCAGCTAGGCCCGTGATGACAATGCGACGGCGACGCGACAACTGAGGATTTGGCATGAGCACACTTTTGGAAATCGAAGCGGCGATTGAGAAGTTGCCGTCAACGGATTTTGGAACGCTGCGCGACTGGATTGCGGAGCGGGATCAGCAGCTTTGGGACAAGCAACTTGAAGCGGACGTGACGGCGGGGAAATTGGAGAAGTTCGCTCAAGAGGCGATTGCGGACTATCAGGCGGGACGGAGTCGGGCATTGTGATTCATCGGACGGCTCCGAGATTCTGGCAGTGCTTTGATGCGTTGGCGTCAGAGATACAGGATACGGCGGAAAAGAATTACAAACTGTTGAAGGAGAATCCCAATCACGCGTCGTTGCATTTCAAACGCGTCGGCAAGTATTGGTCGGTTCGAGTGAGCCGCGACTACCGTGCGTTGGCGGTAGAGATTGAAGGCGGGTTACTTTGGTTTTGGATCGGAAAACATTCGGAGTATGACAAGCTCATTGCACAAGGTTGATCGTTTAACCGCGACTCTCTGAGAAACGCGTTTGGACGGACATCGCAAATGGGTGTATTGGTTCGCGAATCGACGCGCTCCTCAGAGAGTCGCGGTTAAACGACGCGGCCTTTGGCCGCAACCAAAAGGTAGCGGTGCGGCGCAAGCCGCCCGGTGTCTGTGAAACCGGACGGCTTGCGCCGTTCCGCTA